>CAYXAT010000057.1:0-10614 GCA_964462065.1 uncultured Clostridiaceae bacterium
AACCAACTTCCATTTTGAGATCTCCCCCATGCTTTTAGATGAAGATTTTTTATCCCTTGCCGCAAAAGCTCCGAAAGGGCTTTTCCAATATGAAATAGGAGTTCAATCCACCAATCCCACTACGTTAAAGAATATTAAAAGAAATGAACCTTTCAAAAAAATAAAAGATAATATATCAAAACTTCAATCTCAAAATTTGAGCCATATCCATTTAGATTTAATTGCCGGCTTGCCTAGTGAGGATATCAAAAGTTTTGAGAAATCGTTTAATGACGCCTATAGTCTTCAACCGGATATGCTACAATTAGGTTTTTTAAAGCTTTTAAAAGGTTCGGGTTTAAGAACTGATGCCAATAAATATGAAATCAAATATCATGACTATCCGCCCTATGAGGTTATTTCAACGGATTCACTCAGCTATAGCGATATAATTACATTAAAAAATGTTGAAAAGTTACTGAATACTTATTATAACTCGGGCCGATTTAAAAATAGTATTACATATATAAACAGCGAATACTTTAATAATCCATTCAAACTCTATTTATCCCTATCAAATTATTATAAAGATAATAATTATATGAGCAAATCATTAAAAAATGTAGATTTATATTTGGCTTTATATAATTTTGTATCCGATACTTTGGGGATGTCCTTAACCTTCAATGAATTGTTAAAGTATGATTTTTTTATAAACTTCGGCGTGCCTATTCCGGATTTTTTGAATAAGCTTGATGTTATAAATATGAAGGCCTATATTAATTCTTTTATTAAAAATGAAAAGTACATCGAAAAATATTTTCCTGAACTGAAATTTATGGATATAAGACAGAAACAAAAAGTACTCTCTTTCCAAACTTTTTTTATAGATGTTCTTAATGATTTCAGCGATAAGGAAATAGTATTAATCAGCTTAAAAAGCAAAGAGAAATTCGCTGGGGGCAGAATCATTTCTTTTGATATGGATGAGTTCTTAAATCAGACAAATTTTAAATAATACTGATGCAAGAGCAGATTCAAATACATAAGGCCTCAAAACATCATATGCAATAATATTAAAAACAGTAGAATTAATCTACTGTTTTTAGCTTAACATTTGGTGGGCGGTACTGGGATCGAACCAGCGACCCCTTGCATGTCAAGCAAGTACTCTAACCGGGCTGAGCTAACCGCCCTCCAATTACAGTTACTATTATAGCTTGTAATAGTAATAATTTCAATATAGAATCTTTGCATATTTTATTTACCTTTGTTCGCTATTGCTGTTCCTGAAAACCCCAATTTCAATCCAAATGTATATTAATTGCTTTGCAAGGTTATTACTATTATGTGAGGTGTCTACTATGCTCATTGTTTTTGTAAGAACAATTATACTATACATTTTGATAATAGCTTTGATGAGACTCATGGGAAAAAGGCAAATAGGTCAACTTCAAACCTCCGAATTGGTGGTTTCTTTAATCATCGCAGATTTGGCTGCCATACCTATGGGAAATACAGGTATACCCCTACTTGCCGGCATAGTGCCCATACTTACCCTTTTTGTAGGAGAAGCGCTGTTATCTTATCTGTCTCTCAAAAGCGAACTCGCAAGAAGAATCCTATCGGGAAAACCAAGCATAATTATTTCTAAAGGCGAAATAGTTGAAAAGGAATTAAATAAGCAGCGTTTCAATATCGATGACTTAACAGAACAATTACGTATAAAAAATGTTTTTAGCATAGAAGATGTTGAATACGCTATATTAGAAACCGGAGGCAATTTAAGTGTAATACTGAAAACAAACAAAATGCCGGTAATAAGAGAAGATTTAAATATAAGCGCCCAATATAAAGGTTTACCCACCAGCATAATAATTGACGGGACTTTAATAAAAGAGAATCTGCCCATAGCCGGTATAAACGAGAACTGGCTCAAATTAGAACTGCAGAGAAATAAAATAAGTTCAGAAAAAGACGTGCTATTTGCATTTACCACACCGGAAAAAGTACTTAAATTTCAGTTAAAAGATGATGCGAAAAAAGGCGGTAAGCAATGAAACAATTAATATACTCGTTAATAATAATTATACTTATAGTTTCTTTGGGAATATATACAATCAAAACGGTGGAAGGCGAAGCTGAAAACCTCCACACACTTATTGTTGAATTAGAGGATAATATTTTCAAAGATGAATGGGAAAATGCAAAGTCTATTGCAGAGACTACCCAAGAAGAATGGGATAAATATAAAAAAGTATGGCCTATGCTTATAGATCATTTTGAAATAGATAATCTGAACACAAAGCTTGCTGAGCTCCATGCATATATAATAAGCAACAATAAAACGGAAACTCTTTCTAAAATTGCGGCCTTAAAAGTCTTAGTCAAACATATACCGGAAAGAGAATCTTTTATAATTCAGAATATATTATGATTATATAATTTGCATTGGCATGGTTTTTTAAAATAGATGCTTAATTAACTACAGTATTCAGATCTTAGCTGCTTTTAAACTTTCTATCAGTTCTATTATATCCTCCGGCAGAGATGAAATAATTTTAATTCGCTTGTTTGCATAAGGATGTAAAAACTCCAATTCCTGTGCATGGAGCGCCTGCCTTTTGATTAATGTTGATTTTTCTCCATATAAACTGTCACCTATAATAGGATGACCTATGAAAGATAGATGTGCCCTAATCTGATGTGTCCTTCCGGTTTTAATAAATACATCAAGTAAAGAATTGGCCGGGTATACTTCCCTTATTTCATATTCTGTCTGGGACACCCTTCCCCCGTTCGCTATAACCCTTTTACCTGTTTCATCGGCAAATTTGCTTATCGGTTCTGTTATAAGGCCTTGAACCTCTCCCGGGATACCTTTTACGACAGCCTTATACTTTTTACTCATTGTATCGGATGATAAGCGATATAATAAGCTGTGGGTTTGGCCGTCCTTCGGTATCAGTATAATTCCCGATGTGTTCATATCAAGTCTGTTATAAAATCTTACAGGCTCATTAATCTTTTTTAAGTCAAAATAATATCTGATTCCGTTACCCAGCGTATCTTTGTTTCCTTTCCCTTTGGTGGGATACATGGTCATAAAAGGAGGTTTATCGATAGCCAATAAGATTTCATCCTCATAAAGTATTGTTAAGGGCATTTCCTGTGGGATTATCCTATCTTTTTGATTCTCTTGCTGAAAAATTTGAACAATATCACCGTTTCTGACTACTGAATCGCCGTAAGCCTTTTTGTTATTCAAAATAACCGCACCGTTTTTCAAAAAATTTTTGGCTTTTTTAGATGACAAATTCATATCTTCTTTTAAATAGGCTATCATTAGTTTTTTACTTTTAGTAATTTTAACCAAGTTCTTATTCATATACTCTCTTCCACATTATAAATATTTGCTTTTTTATCGGTAAGAAAAATATTTATTACAGCGATAATCGGCATAGCATATCCTAGAACAGCATAAGGAGCAAATTCTAAAACACCTACTCCCATAAATACAGCGGGGGTTAGTGCCGCGACGTTCCACGGTATAAGTGAACAGGCCATAACACCCGAATCAGATAATAAACGGGCAAGAATTTTGCCATCAATATTCATATCTTTATATTTACTTTTCAACACTCCGGATGGTATAACTATTGACATCAGTTGATTGCTAACGAAAACTGCAGATAATATACTAAATGCAACAGTAAACAATTGTAAATCCTTACGAGTTTTTATTTTCTTTAAAAGTGGCATTACAATTGTGGTAATCATTTCTGTACCTTCAAATATTCCATTTAAAGATGTTGCGCATAATATCACTATCAACATAGTTTTCAAAGACAATAATCCTCCCCCGGCTAATACAGCACTATATTTAGCGGGTATAGACGGATTATAACCATATATAGCAGAAAGAAATATTTTGCCAAATGATAGCCCTTGATTAAGGGCAGAAAAAGCACCGCTAATAATTATTGTAGCTAACAATGAGTGAATTATAGGTATTCTAAAAATCGATAAACCTATCAATATAAACGGAGGAATTAAAAGCCACGGCGAGACATTAAAAAGCTCTATAATCAGTTCTTTATAGCTTTCCGACATATTAATACCTGCAGCATTGCCTTTTATCACCAACCCCACAACTGCATAAAAAACTAATGCAATCAGAATACCGATAGACATGGTACTCCATAAGTATTTGAAGTTCTCATGTGCCTTTGTATCCGTTAATGATGACAGTACGTTTAAGGGAGCGGATACAGGCGAGGACCTATCGCCAAAAAATGCCCCCGATACCACCGCACCGGCAATTATTCGGGAAGGGAATCCCATTGTACTGCCCAATCCAATTAAAATAATTCCTATCGTGCTAATAGTGCCGGAAGAAGTACCCATAAGTAAACCTATAACGCTTGAGAGAATAAAAGATAATAATACAAATATCTTTTTACTTATTAATCCGAAGCTATAATACAATATTGACGGAATAATACCGCCTGCTTTCCATATCCCTATTATCATTCCAATCATAGACATAATATAAAAAATGTAAGTGTTTTCGGAAAAACCTTTTTGCATCATTTTTACGATTTCCAAGAACCTATATCCATTTTTCATCGATATGACAATTGCTGCTATTATACCGATAATAAGTCCCCAATAAACAGGTTTCTTTAAAAAAACTATATTAATGATTAAAGATAAGCTCATAATAAATATTACCGCCAAGCATTGGTAATATGGTATTTTCCTTTTCATGTATTCACCGTCATTTCTTTATAATAAATGTCTTTTTAAAATATATTAACGCTGCCGAATAACTCCTCCATTATTTCAGCATAACTTGCCGGTATAGAGGAATACCAGGTTTTATCTTTTAGATATTCTAAAGATTTTACAGGATTTTTAAAATGCAGTCTGTAAGCTATCAGGAATTGATACTTAAGTCCAAACTTTTTGTAAAAGAATCTATTGATTTCCTTATCTCCATATTTGCTATCACCTATTATGGGGTGCTTTTCTAAGGCTAAATGAGCCCTTATCTGATGAAATCTACCGGTTATTAATTCTACTTCTATTAGCGAATAATCGCCATTGTACGCCAATCTTTTATATTTTGTTATTGCTTTTTTCCCTTGATTTAGATCATTGTAATCGGTATACGCAATCTTCCTATCCTCATCTTTCATTAAAACATTCGATATTTCGCCTCTGCTCTCAGTTTTTCCTTTTACTATGCATAAATAAAGTTTGGAAATACCATTCAACCTTATAGTTTCATTAACGTCTTTTAATGCATTGTAATTTTTGGCCGCGATAATTAATCCTGATGTGTTCCTATCCAGCCTATTACACAGTGCGGGATTAAAGGTTAAAGAATATTCTTTGTTTTCCGGTTCCAAATAACCCAATACTCTTTGAATCAATGTATCATTATCCTTAGCTCTATTTGAATGACTCAATAGCCCCACGGGTTTGTCTAAAATGAGAATATTAGCATCTTCATATATAATATCAAGCTTTCCGCTGCTTTTTTCGTATTCTTTTATCAATTCTAGTTCCTTTACATATATATTTACGATATCATTTATCTGCAACTTATAGTTTTCTTTTACTTTCTTACCGTTTACTTTTATCGTTCCTTTTCTTATATATTTATAAATCTCTTTAAGGGGATAGTTTTTCAACAGCTTCCTTAAAAAACGATCAATCCTTTGTTCATGCTCATTTTCGGTTATTTTAATCTTGTTCATTTTTCCCTCCGATTTATCCTTATCCTATTCTTCATATTTATAAAAATGCCGGTGATAAAAATAATTATCTGTATGACAAAATAGTATATCAGTATCTTTAATGCTGTATTAGAAAAAAACTCCTCGGGAAATATATTAATAAGCCTGTCATATTCCGGATCAAGCAACCACAAATCATTGCTAAAAAATATTTCATGGAATATTGTGAAATACTTATTAAAATCTATAAACATTAATATAACTAATGCTAAAAAAGGTATTGAACCTATCAAAGGAGAAATTATCAGGCTTTTTCCAAAATTAACGTTAAGCCTTTTATTATACTTAACCAAAAAGAATAACGTAATCAAAATTAAAACCGCAGTATTCCTGGCAATAACGATTGCTTGAAATATATTTTTGACATCAATCATGTGCAACTTATCTCTATCACTAAAAAATTCGACTTCTTCATCTTTTATAATAGAAACAAAATCTATATCCTCTCTATCATCTTTGATATAATCCAATAAATTTTCCGTCGCAGTCAATAATTCTGCCTCACTTATTCCTATCTCTTCGGTAATATTAAATTTGACATATTCTTTTTTATAATGATTCAAATCATAGGTAACAATATTTATACAGCTAAACAATATAATCAAAGGCAATAAAACAACAACTAAGGAAAATACTATTTTATTCATCACTTTATATCTAAAATTCAAATCTAGCATACTAAAATTTTTCCTTTCCGCCATCATTCCTCTTTTTCTCTTTAATTCTAGCAGCAATAAGTATTTTTCTAAACCCCAAATTCAAAATAAATGATATCTATATTTTATCAAAAATGAATTTAATATTAATTAAATCATAGGTAAAAATAATGTAGAGGTGATTATTATGATAAAAAAATCAGGCTTTTTAAAGCATTATAATTTGCTGATTATAATTACTTTAATCTGTTCATTATTTACAATTTCCTGCTCCGCATTAAAAAAGCCTGCCAAAGAAAAGTCTATGCAGCAAGACGAAGAAAAGGGAGTTCCCAAAGAACTGAATGAGCTAAACAAAAACATTGAAAAAATAGAAGAAAATCTTATGGGTATCCATGAAAAAGAAAAAAAACCGACTGATGAAGAAGAAGAAAATGAAGAAAAAGAAGGTGAGGAAAAGCCCGAAGAGGGCGAAGAAAAACCGGAAGAAGGTAAAGAGCAAGATAAAAGCAGTGATAAAAAGAGTGATACACAAGGTGGAACATCTGAAAAAAAAGAGGAACTACAAATACAATTAAAGCCCGGAGAAATAAGTGAGTATGAAAAGGAAAAGAAAAAGATAGAGAATAAGGAAAAGAAGGAAAAAGAAGAAAAGGAAACAACAAAACAGTACGAAGCCATAAAAAGAGAATCAGAGCAACTTCATTCGCTTTGGAATGATGCCGAGCCTGAGTTATTAAAGAGTCTGGCACCACAGGTTTCCATAAATAATTTTGAAGATGCACTAAACTATTTTACCAAAAATATAGAAAAACCTGATTCCTATGCTAATTTAGTATCTTTATTTGAGTTATATAGAATCCTACCGGATTTTTTTGAATTGTATAATACAAAATATACACCGGAAATTGACAGACTCAAGTTTGCGGCTAAAAAGATTAAGCTTATTTCAGAAAAAGATGATTATAAAAATATGACGATAACCATGGACTATTTATCAGAAAGGTGGGAAAAAGCCAAACCAAAACTTGATAAAGAGTCAATAGATTCAATAAATAAATTTGATTTGGCATTAAGTGATTTAAAGGAATCAATAGAAAGCAAAGATAAAACTATAATACAAGTAAAATCAGAGGTTTTAATAAAAATTATTGATAAACTTACGGAAGAGCCAATGCAAGGAGAATCTTAGCATTCTTCCTAATGTAACTCGTTATTATTTATTAAAAATCCTTCTTATCCACTTGCTTGTTTCACCTGCAATCACCGGTATCATGCATAACAGAATTATTACGGTCCAATCTTTATACCCTAACGGATATGTTTTAAACAAAGTTTGGAGAACCGGTATATATAAAACAATAATCAGCATAAAAAAAGATAAAGCCGAAGCCCAAATGAGTGTTAAATTACTGAAAAATCCTATTTTAAACACAGAGAACCTCTCGGACCTACTGGAATGTGCTCTTACCAGTTCCGCTAAAATAAGAGTTGTAAAAGCGACAGTCCTTGAAATCAACAAGTCACCATCATAAATACGTAAAGCCCATATATAAGCCAAAAGTACTGATACAGTGAGAGCTAAACTTTGCACAACAATACCGGATATCATTATACCGTTTAAAATAGGTTCCTTTGTATCTCTAGGGGGCAGTTCCATAATATCGGGTTCCCCCTTTTCAGTACCTAAAGCTAAGGCGGGAAAACTATCTGTCACCAAATTCAGCCAAAGAAGTTGTATTGGTAAGAGCGGTACGGGCAATTGCATCAGTATGCTTAAAAAAACTATTAAGATTTCTCCCACGTTGCAAGACAGTAAAAAGAAAACGAATTTTCTGATGTTGCTGTAAATTATTCTACCCTCTTCGACAGCCGAAACGATTGTCGCAAAGTTATCATCCATAAGAACAATGTCAGCTGTTCCTTTTGCCACGTCGGTTCCCGTTATTCCCATTGAGACTCCGATATCTGACCTCTTCAGTGCCATGGCGTCGTTGACGCCGTCACCGGTCATTGCCGTAATGTGGCCGTTCTTTTTTAAAGCTTCTACTATTCTCACTTTATGTTCCGGTGAGACTCTGGCATACACACTTACATCCTCCACCACATCTCGAAGTTCATCATCATTTAATCTATCAATTTCCGAACCTGTTCTGACAGCATCCTCATTTTCAATTAGTCCCAAATCCAAAGCAATGGCCAATGCCGTATCTTTATAATCTCCGGTTATCATAATAGGTTTGATACCGGCTTTTTTACATACATCTATAGCATCTTTTGCTTCCGTTCTTGCCGGATCTATCATACCTATCAGACCAATAAAAACCATTTCCTTTTCAATTTCTTCTGAATTGATATTCATCGGCAGTGCATTATATTCTTTGTAAGCAAATGCCAATACCCTCAACGCTTGTTTTGCATAGGAACTGTTTATATGATTTATCCTATCCCTCATATCAGGTGTTAATTCGCTTACGGTACCGTTTATCAGTGTTTTGCCGCATCTGTCGATTATTATATCCGGAGCGCCTTTAGTAAATGAAACCGTTTTATCCTCAATAAAATTACTGTGGAAAGTTGTCATCATTTTTCTTTCTGAATCAAAGGGGATTTCCTCAACTCTTTTGTACTTTGTTTCATAGTCCTCTTTTTGCATTCCCGCCTTCATCGCTGCGACGACCAAGGCACCTTCAGTCGGGTCTCCTATAATCTGCCAACTCTGTCCGCTTTCATCGTTTCTTAATAAAGAGTCATTGCAAAGCAATGCGGAGCTTAGTAAAAAGATGAGCCCATTATCCTCAGAACCGCTTACCGCTGTGTTATTTATAAGAAACTCCCCTTCGGGATTGTAACCGTTACCTGTAACTGTATAATTCTTTTCATTTATATAAGTTTTAACCACAGTCATTTCATTTTGTGTCAGCGTTCCTGTCTTATCGGAACAAATAACATTGACACAACCTAGAGTTTCAACGGCCAGCAGCCTGCGCACTATAGCATTTCTATCCGCCATACGCTTCATCCCAAGAGCTAAAACAATCGTTACTACAGCAGGCAGACCTTCAGGTATTGCTGCTACCGCCAAGCTTACCGCTATCATAAACATTTCCAAAATATCTTGTCCCCGATATACTCCTATCCCGAATACAAAAGCGCATATAACAAGACAAGCTATACCTAACCATTTGCCCAATTCATTCAGTTTTTGCTGCAACGGGGTCTTTTCATCGCTTATACTTTGTATTGCCTCCGCAATTTTTCCTATCTCTGTCTTTGGCCCTGTGCTCGTTACAATTCCTTTTCCTCTGCCATATGTAACAATTGTACTCATAAACGCCATGTTTTGCCTATCACCCAGAGGCACATCCTCATCATACGTCATTTTAGCTTCTTTTTCCGCAGATACAGATTCTCCTGTCAAAGAAGCCTCTTCAATTTTTAGATTAACAGTTTCAAACAGCCTTATATCTGCGGGAATTATATCTCCTGCTTCTATTAAAATTATATCCCCGGGCACAAGATTTTTTGCCTCTATTATCGATACAATCCCATTTCTTATTACTCTGGCGTGCGGGGATGACATCTCTTTCAATGCCTCCAGGGCTTTTTCCGCCTTGCCTTCCTGAACAACTCCCAAAACTGCATTTATAATTACAATAGCAATAATAACAAGTGCATCGACAGTTTCCCCTACAGCAGCGGAAACTAGGCTGGCACCTATTAGAATAATCACAAGAAAATCTTTCAATTGTTCTAAAGTCTTTTTGAAAATTGATTCTTTTTCTTTTTCTTTTAAATCATTATTTCCGTATTTATTCAGTCTTTGTATTACTTCTTCATCATTCAATCCTTTACCCGGCTCTACATTAAACTCTTTTGCGACTGTTTCCGTATTCTTTTTAAACCATTCCACTAAAGCCTCACTCCTCATTAAGTAAATACTGATTCTATTATTTGATTTTTAACAGATTTGTATTAACCGCTAAACGCTGATAAAAAACAAAGACTTTTAATATGTTTTAACATATTAAAAGTCTCGCACATCCGTAGGACCAATACTGCCAGAAAGAGATTATCCTCTTTCGAGATTGTTGGCAGCAAAGAAAAGCGCTACTCCCTTTTAATTCTATATTCAATTTCTCTTACATTTTAATAAAGATAGCCTGATAAGTCAA
>CAYXAT010000058.1:0-10579 GCA_964462065.1 uncultured Clostridiaceae bacterium
TTGTATACCTCAAAAATATTGTAAAATTACTTTCTTAGTGTTATTATTATAAGAAGATTTCAATAAGGAATTCTACATACATAATTATGTTACATTGTCAGGTATTACATTATTTTTTTAGCCCATAGCTAAAATAAGAATAAATAAAAAACAACAGATTTAAGGAGGAGGAAAAATTGAAAAAGGTTAGTTTGATTTTAGCCTTAGTATTAGTTTTCTCGCTTGTTTTGACAGGCTGTTCCAAACCGGCAGAGGTAGCAGACACGATAAAAATAGGTGTATTTGAGCCGATTACAGGAGCAAATGCAGGCGGAGGAGCCCTGGAAGTGGAAGGGGTAAAGCTTGCCAATAAACTTTATCCGGAAGTTTTAGGCAAAAAGGTAGAACTGGTCATCGTAGATAATAAGTCGGATAAAGTTGAAGCAGCAAGTGCTGCAGCCAGACTAGTAGAAAAAGAAAAAGTTGTAGCTATAATAGGCAGCTGGGGAAGTTCATTATCCATGGCAGCAGGAGATATTGTTAAGAATGCAAAGATTCCTACGGTGGGAGCATCTTGTACTAACCCTCTTGTAACACTTAATAATGATTATTATTTCAGGGTATGTTTTATTGACCCATTCCAAGGTACAGTCATGGCAAACTATGCGTTTAACAAATTAGGGGCAAAAAAAGCGGCCATTATTCAAGAGGTATCCAATGACTATTCAGTGGGTCTTGCTAAATTCTTTGTAGATGCATTTAAGGAATTAACCGGAGATGATAACTGTATAGTTGCAACTTCAAATTATAACACAGGAGACCAGGATTTCACTGCGCAGCTTACAAATATTAAAGCTGCAAACCCGGAGGTAATATTTGCACCCGGAAACTTTACAGAATCTGCACTATTGATATCCCAAGCAAAACAACTGGGTATGGATGTACCTATGATTGGCGGAGATACTTGGGAAACTCCGGAATTCATAGATATAGGAAAAGATGCTGTTGAGGGAGCTGTGTTTTCGACTTTCTTTGCTACAGAGCAACCTATAACTAACGAATCAAAAGTATTCTTAGATGAGTATAGGAAAGAATTTAAGAAGGAACCGGCTGCTGTTACGGCATTAGGATATGACGCATATATTCTTATTCTGGATGCAATTGAAAGAGCTAACAGCGCAGAACCGGGAGCAATAAGAGATGAAGTAGCAAAGACTGCAAACTTTGAAGGTTCAGCAGGATTTGTGACATTGGACGAGAACGGTGATGCTGTCAAAGATGCTGTTATAAAAGTCGTAAAAGACGGCAAATTTACTTATATGGATACAGTGAAACCTATACAATAGATTAAAAAAGACCGGCTTAGCCGGTTTTTTTAATCCTCTTTTTTATTTCTTCTAAAAGTTCCGAATCTTCTTTTTTATTATATGAATCATATGCATCTGTGGGATTTGAGTAATTCATAATGTCTGATAGACTATATTTGTGTTTAAGACCTATAATCCTCTTTAAAGACTGATTAACTCGTTCTTCAGTTATTAAACCCTCCTCGATTCCTATTGCTAAAGCATTTAGGACCCTTATTTGAATATCTTTTGTATGACCTATAATAAAAATGTCCACTCCCGCATTAAACGCAACTATGACCGAATCTTCCAAACTCATTCCGTCATTTAAAAAACCTGCCATTTCAATATCGTCAGTAAGGACGAGCCCTTGAAACCCAAGCTCATCTCTCAGTATATTATTGATAATTATTTTTGATTTCGATGCCGGAGTTTTAGAACCATCAAGACGAGGAAGAGAAAGGTGACCCACCATTATTGCCTCCAAACCGCTGTTTATAGCGTTTATAAAAGGCACTAATTCTCTACTTTTTAATAATGTATAGTCAGCATCAATAACGGGAAGGGTGATATGAGAGTCGCTGGTGGTATCTCCGTGGCCGGGAAAGTGTTTCCCTACGGGTATTATCCCCTGAGATATAAGGCCTCTTGTAAAGGCTATGCCGTGTCTTGAAACTGTATCCATATCATTCCCGTAGGACCTAAGCATCAAGAGTTTATTATTCTTATTTGTTAAAATATCTAAAACAGGTGCAAAATTTAAATTTATGCCTACAGAATTAAGCTGCCGTCCTATAACAGAACCGGCCTTTTCGGTAAGGTTTATATCATCGATTCTGCCAAATGTTGCTGCATCGGGGAATTTAACTCCTTCATTGGGTAAACGGGATACGGAGCCTCCTTCTTCATCAACAGAAATAAATAGGGGTAATATATTGCCTTTGTTAATATTCTTTAATTTAGAATTTATATCATATAGCTTATTAAAACTATCAAAGTTTCTCTTAAAAAGTATGACACCTCCCACTTTTTCATCAGTAATAAGCCCCGAGATTTGTTCATCCGCTGTGTTTTGGGCAAAACCTACTATCACAAATTGACCGACTTTTTCTCTAACAGTCATGTTTTCTATGATTGTATCTTCATAGGTTTTGATTTCGACATGGGGAGTTGGAGGTTCCTCAGGGGGACTTTTTTCATGATTATCCTTTATTGGAACGGTAGTTTTTTTACATGATATTAGAAAAACTAAGACCATGATAATCAATAGTAATAGTAAAGGGGTTTTCTTCATTCAGTAACACTCCATAAAAAGATTTATATTAATTATGTATGAAATGATTATCATAGTCAATCCGATTAAGTTGCTTTATCACCATAAAACCGTTGAAAAAAGCACATGAGGAAATTTTGTTTGTATATAATTATGATTATTAGTAAAAATATATTATATGAAAAAAATAGGAAGTGAACAGATGCCTGAAGCTAAAAGAGGGGCTTTGGTTATTATTGGTGGGGCTGAAGACAAAAGAGCAGATAAAAGGATACTTAAAATAGTACATGGTATTTCAGGAGGGCGTAATGCCAATATTGCGATTATCACAACAGCAGCTATTAATCCTGATGGTGCAGAAAAAGAATATTGTGAAATATTTAAAGACCTCGGCGTTAAGTCTGTATACGGAATAAAAATTGATGACAGGGAACAGGCAAACGATAAATACCATGCCAACAGAATAGTTGAATCGGATTGTATTTTTTTTGTAGGAGGAGATCAGCTGAGAATTTCAAGCATATTAGGCGGCACACAAATCCATAAAGCCATATTGAAAAGCTTGAATTCAGGGAATACAGTTGCAGGTACCAGTGCCGGAGCTTCAATGATGAGTCAGATAATGGTTGTGGAAGGCAAAGATGATGAAGCACCGAGAAAATGCACTTTGAAAATGGCACCTGGCATGGGGATGCTTGAAGGTGTGATAATTGATCAGCATTTCAATCAGCGAGGAAGGATAGGAAGACTGCTGGCGGCGGTTGCGCAGAACCCTTCAATTATAGGATTAGGTATTGATGAAAATACAGCCGTTATTGTTGATTCTACACTTAAATTTCGCGTAGCGGGTTCAGGTGTCGTGACAGTTGTAGACGGAAGGGATATACGTTTTACAAATATATCCGAGCAAAATCCCGACGAGCCTTTGGCAATAACAAATGTAAAAATACATGTACTGCCTGAAGGATACGGGTTTAATATCAATACAAAACAGGGAATAATGGAAAAGGATTTAAATTTTAATCAAAATGATAACTCTGAGGAGGAAGAAAGTTGAAAATAGTTAGCTTGTATGCTTATCAAGGAAGGAATATTTATAGCCACAAACCGGTGATTAGACTTAATCTTGAATTAGAAGATTATTATGACACATCTTCTAAAGATATAGAATGGTTTATTGATGCTTTAAAAAATATGTTACCGGGCCTAAGTAAGCATAGTTGTTCTAAAGGTTACACGGGAGGCTTTTTAGAAAGGTTGGAAGAAGGAACATATTTTCCCCATGTAATAGAACATATAGCGATTGAACTGCAAAATTTATTAGGATACAATGTGTCTTTTGGAAAGGCAATAAGCGGAGAAAATGAAAAGAGTTTCTACGTTATATATTCCTATATTAATGAGCATGCCGGTGTTGAATCCGGGAAATTAGCCGTGGACTTGGTTTACAGTATAATAGAGAAAACGGAATTCAATCTTGACCAAGAACTGAAAAGAATTAAGGATGAGTGTATTAAGCAGGATTTTGGTATTAGCACGGAAATGATAAAGCTTGAAGCCAAAAAACGCGGCATACCCATTACAAGAATTGGTAACGGTAGCTTGATACAATTGGGATACGGCAAAAATGGTAGAGTCATGCAAGCAACGCTATCAGATAATTCCTCTTGCATTTCAGTTGATACAGCATGTAACAAAGAGTTGGCAAAGTTGATAATGTCAGATTACGGAATACCCGTTCCGGAAGGAAAGCAGATTAAAAGTGAGGAGGAACTCCTAAAACAATGTATGATCTTAGGATATCCGGTAGTTGTCAAACCGAACTATGGCAGTCATGGAATAGGAGTATCCATTAATTTAAAGACCCCTGAAGAAGTTCTACAAGCCTATAGAATTGCAAAAGAATATGAAGATACAATCTTAGTAGAAAAGTATATAAAAGGTAATCATTACAGACTACTGGTTGTAGGAGATAAAATGGTTGCCGCTTCGATGCGGATTGCGGCTCATGTGGTTGGAGACGGTGAACATACGGTAAAAGAGCTGATAGATATAGAGAATAATGATAATACAAAAAGAGGGGAAGGTCACGAGAAGCCTCTAACGAAAATAATGGTAGATAAAGTTGTTGAAGCTTATTTAGCAAAACAAAATATTGACCTTAGTTTTATTCCGGATCGTGACGTGATTATATATTTAAGGGAAAACGATAATTTAAGCACCGGGGGAATTGCGATTGACGTGACTGAAAAGGTTCACCCCAAAAGTGTCAACTTTGCAATAAAAGCTGCAAAGATTATAGGATTGGATATCGCAGGTATTGATATTACCATTCAGGATATAAGCAAACCGCTGATAGAAACGGGAGGGGCAGTTATTGAGATAAATGCGGCTCCCGGAATCAGAATGCACCATTTCCCGGTGGAGGGTAAATCAAGGAATGTTGCCTATGAAATAGTAAAACATATATGTCCCAAAGATAAAAAATATAGCATACCGATAATTTCAGTAACAGGTACAAACGGAAAAACAACCACAGTAAGAATGATTAACCATATGTTAAGGGAAATGAATAGATGTGTTGGAATGACAACCACAGACGGTGTATATATAAATGATGAATGTATAAAACACGGTGATAATTCAGGCCCGGTGAGCGCAAGAACTGTCTTACTGGATCATCGTGTAGAGTATGCGGTATTTGAAACCGCAAGAGGAGGCATAGTCAATAAAGGCTTGGGGTATGATATTGCGGATGTTGGCATTATAACCAATATACAAGAGGACCATTTGGGCATTGACGGTGTCTATACATTGGAAGAACTGGCATATGTTAAGTCCCTTGTAGTTGAAGCAGTTAAAGATACAGGTTATGCTGTATTGAATGCGGACGATGAATACTGTGTTGAAATCATGAAAAATGTTAAATCAAAAATCATACTTTTTTCTTTAAAAGAAGATAATGAGGTTATTTTAAATCACATAAAGGCAGGAGGTCTTGCGTTTTACCTTGACTGTGAAGAAATTATGTTGGCAGAGGGTGAAAAGACTATGAAACTATTGGATATAAAAAATATTCCCTCCGCTTTAGGAGGCGTATTAAAATATAATATACAAAATGCCCTTGCCGCTGCTTCCGGTGCTTATGGAGCAGGGATTGCCCTGAAGGATATAAAAAATGGCCTTGCAACCTTTAAGTCGGACTTGTCAGATAATCCTGGAAGATTCAGTGTTTTTGATATAAATGGTGTAAAAGTAATAATTGATTATGGACACAATATTGACGGATATAGATGCGTTTTGGAATCTTTATGTAAGCTGAAAAAAAATAGGTTGATTGGCGTAATCGGTGTTCCGGGTGATCGTACCAATTCAAGTACTATGTTAATAGGTGAGATATGCGGTAATTGTTTTGATAAAATTTATATAAAAGAGGATAAAGATAAAAGAGGGAGAAAAAACGGTGAAGTTGCAGAGATTATGAAGTCAGGATGCCTAATGGGTTCAATTCCACCTTCAAATATTATTATCGAACTGATAGAAGAAAGGGCATTGGAAATGGCAATAAAATCTGCTGAAAAAGATGATATTGTTGTTGCCTTCTATGAAGAATTAGATTCAATGATTAATGTAGTCGAAAAAATGAAATCCCCCATATACAAAACCGGCCTCATCATTGCCTGATGAGACCGGCGTTTTAGTAAAGCTGAGATATACTGAGGGGATCAACATCCCAAGATACTATAGAAAACTTGCCTTGGAATTTTCTAGAAAGCACTATTTTATATTTGCTTATATTATCATCTTGATTTACTGTTATTTTAACTCTTGCTTCGGATGCAGAAGCCGGGGATTCCGCCCTATGAGGATCACTCATTGACCATAACTCAATTTCGCCTATTTCTATTTTTATTTTATCTTTTATGTTTATAAGGCTTTGTACTGTTTTGCGGTTATTCTTACTGAACTCATCATTTTCTTTTTCTACCCAATAGCTTAATGCATTCTTTTCGTCCCCTTTAATTATGGCATTGATATGATTTTGAACTGTTTCTTTTATTTCTTTTACTTCATTGGACTCAGGGTGAGTAGAGAATCCCGTAATAAACCAATTATTTTCAGTCTTTATTAACTCAATAGAATTAACAAAAAAACGACCGATATTTATTGAGGCATAATTGGGCTTCATGGTTACACTGTCTAAAACTAAAGTAGAAGGTATAAAAGATTCTTTTTGATTACCCGGCAATGGAGTATTAAATCTTTTGTAGTCAGTCAGCTTATTATTCAATGCCTCTTGTGGGAGAGGGTAATTAGTATTTGTATATATATTTTTTGCTTCTTTTTCATATTCTTCATAAGTGCCTGTAAAACTATAATCCAGTTGAAACATTTTTAGTATTATAGATTTTATATTAGATAAATCCTTATCGTCATTTTTTAGGATATTCCCTTTAATACTATAATTTTTTAAGTCATAGGTTATTTCATTTTCTCCGTAATTACCGATAAAATATACCTTTTCTTCAGCAGGATTCAAATAATATGTCGGAGTACAAACTCTTTGGACCTTTTTTTCCATATTTTCGTGGTTAATAGTCACAAGAAGGTACCTATCATCATCTTCAAAATGAGGATTTATGGTAGTGTAAATAATATCTCCGGTGGACTTTAAAATATTTGCGCAATAAACCGGTCCATTTTCTATCTCTTTGCTTTCAAATGTCTTTAAATTGACTATTTGCAAACCCTGGGATGAATCCAATGTATAAAGAATGTTCAGATTATCCGAATCCATATACATTCCATCTGCTATCTGTGTGTAAGATTTATCTTCAAAATTGTATAAAGCAACTATATTATCATATTTATTATTCTTCATCTCCACAATATAGGTATCGTCATTGTAATGTCTTTTAATAAAGGGTGTATAGCTATCTACCGCAATTGATACGAATTCTTTGGATGCAATATCAAAAACCATTCGGCTATCAAACATTAACCTTTTTCCGTCTTTTGACCAGCTTATACTGTTAAAATTTCTGTATTTATACTTTGTCAAAACATTTTGGAGCTGCTCATTTTCTAAATTGTAGATGTAAACATTGTCTTCACCGTCAATAAACGCTAATCGCTTGCCTTCTTCATCAAATTGATAATCTTTTATTGTGGGAAACTTTCCTAAACTTTTCTTAGAGCCGACAGTAGGTTTTATAACATATAATTCAATCAATTGAATCATGTTGCCAATGATAACCTTGCTATTCTTTTCATCATACTTAGTATCTATTAGATTTTTTATGGCAAAAACAGCATTATAATCCGGAGCTACTATTATTGGCAGAAAACCTTCGTCAACTTTCTGCAAAAGTTCTTTATTTTTCTCTATAATATTTTTCTGGGAAGAAGGTTCAAATTGCCACTTTTCAATGTTTTCTGATTTGCCATTGCTTTTATTCGGCTTTTCTATAATCACTAACTTATTTTCTTTTATAGAACAAGCGGATAATGAAAAGGTAATCAATAAAACAATCAATATAAATCTTTTCAAACGAATCCCTCCTGAATGTATCTAAATCATTTTATTCAAGAATAATAGTAGCCTCAGTTCCTTTATTATCACTGGCAATTTTTATTTGTCCGCCATGTTTTTCAATTATTTCCCTTGCTATTGATAACCCAAGCCCCCAACCTTCAATTTTGCTGCTTCTTGAATAATCACCCTTGTAATAGGGCTCAAATATGTTTTTTAAGACATCATTATTGATGCCTATTCCGTAGTCCTTTATAGTTAGTACAACCTTATCAGGTTTGCTTAATAGAATATCAATACTTTCAGTTTTGCTATACTTGATACTGTTATCTAAAATATTTATAATTACTTGCCTGAACAAATCTTCGTCTACATAATGATAAATCTCATCTAAATCCAAATTAAACCTGATATTGTATCTCCTTGCTTTGTAGTACATGGAATCGCATACTTCCTCCAATAATTTTTTTAGGTTTATATTTGTTTTATTAACTTGAAAGTTATAACGCTTTAATCTGGACAGCTCTAAAAGGCTTTCAACCATTTTCAGAAGCCTTTGCCCTTCTGACGTTATGTGAAATAGGCTTTTATCTTTAACCTCCTCATTATCGGTTTTCCACAACAACTCGGCGTAGCCTAATATTGTTGTCAAAGGTGTTCTTATCTCATGAGTAAAGTTATCAAAAAAGCTTTTTTGTTTATCTTGTTCATCCTTTAATCTATAAATCATATTCTCAATACTATCAGCCATAGTATTAAAGTTTTTCGATAATTCCCCTACCTCATCGTCCACACTGTCTATCACAACTCTTGCGTCCAAATCTCCTTTAGAAAACTTTTTCGTTATTTCCGTTAAGTTTTTTACCGGTGCGATGATTCTATTGGAAATCAGTATACTGAGTAATACTGTGAAAGAAGCTGCCAGTAAGCTTGTCATAAAGAAAATATTAATATTATTGCTTTTCATTTTATCCGCATCGGATAGATCATAAATAAAGGCAAGAGAGTAGCTATACCTTCCCGCAATATTTACCGGCATTGCCAAATATAGCGTTCTCGGATTCTCTTTGCTATCGATATAATAGGCACTGTTCCCGCTAAGGGTTTCAGATATTTCAGGTCTTACGGCTTTGCTTTCATAAAATACATCTTCCGAATCTCCTAATAGTCTATTGCCCGAAAAAATTTGAATTCTACACTTTATTGTTTTTTTTAGATATGAGGTCAAATAAGGTGAGTCGCTTTCCATAATACCCGGTACTTCAAATATATTTCTTGCCTTACTCAAAGAATATTGTTCTACATAAATGGTAGCATATTCGCCCTGGCTTTGAAGATAGTTCAATATAGTAGACAGATTATAGTTGTCCGATATTTTTGTTACTATAGGACCTAATATCACCAGCATTATTAATAATGCTGCAATATTTAAAGCAGAAATTTTGCTTTTAAAATTCATGCCGACACCTCGAATTTATATCCTATTGTAAATACTGTCTTTATGAAAGAACTGTAATCTCCAAGTTTTCTTCTTAAACGTTGGATATGCATGTCCACTGTTCTGCTGTCGCCAATATATTCAAAACCCCATACAGATTCCAATATATTTTCTCTTGAAAAAACCTTTTTTTGATTCTCGACAAATAATAGCAATAAATCAAATTCCTTTGGCGTAAGAAAAACCTCTATCTCATCAATATGAATTTTTCTCTCCGTGGGATTGACAGATATGGGGCCTGCGGTAATGGTATCATCTTTAACAGCGAATTTGTCTATTCTTCTTAAAACAGTTTTTATTCTTGCGATTAATTCTCTGCTATCAAATGGTTTTGTAATATAGTCATCAGCTCCTAATTCGAGACCTTTAAGTTTATCCTGAATCGAATCTTTGGCAGTAAGGAGGATAATAGGTATATTAAGGCTTTGCAATGTTTTACAAGCTTCGAAGCCGGTCATACCCGGCATCATAATATCAAGAAGAATCAGATCGGGTTTTTGTGAGTTCGCTGTTTTTATTGCTTCTAGACCGTTGCTTGAAGTGATTGTTTCAAAACCCTCAAGCTCTAAATTCAGTTTTATTAAATCAACAATAGCCGGTTCATCATCTACTATTAATATTTTCATTTAAACACCCGCCTTGTATTTTCATAACATCATTATAGTCCAAACTTGTATTTAAATTGTAACATTTTTTACTGTTATTTTCATGAAAACTTTCATACCTCCATTTAAAGGAGATAGGATATTTAATTAAAATAATGGTTGAAATATGTTGCATAATAATTTATCATATTAATTGTCATGTTATTCAAACCAATATGATTTAAGTATTTTAATATTTTGCCTTTATCGGCAGCTTTAACTTGGGGATGTAGCTCAGCTGGGAGAGTACCTGACTGGCAGTCAGGGGGCCGAGGGTTCGAGCCCCTTCATCTCCACCAAATTCTA
>CAYXAT010000059.1:0-2933 GCA_964462065.1 uncultured Clostridiaceae bacterium
CATCTGTATTCCCCCTTTAAAAGTTCACATTGGTAATTATATTACTTTTCAAATACTGAGTCAATTATATAAAATTTCTATTAAATAATGTTTACGCCGATTATTCCCCCTATCAGTCCTACTATTGCCGCCATCAATAATCGTGCCCATAGGTATTTATCAACGGTTAATGTCTCGCCCAACAACATACTAATGGGTATCAGTATCAGTATGTAGATTATTCCGACACATAATCCGTATAGCCACCCTTTTTTCTGAATGCTCTTGCCACAATAAATACCTGCCGCTAATATGCTTATCATTGAAATCACCTGTGTTATTATAGACATAGTATTGTCTGAAACAGGTGTTATTGATAATACAATAGCATATATTATTATACATATCAAAGAAATTATTAAAGCAAGTATTACAGATTTAAAAACTATGATAAGTTTATCGTTTTTACTTTTTTCCAGTTGTTTTTTTAATCCTCTATCAATTCTATTCAATGCACACACCTCCCATATTTTAGTATACTTTATTCAAAACTTGATACAAATATTCGTACAAAAAAGGATTATAACAGTTGCGAAACCCTTGATACTACACAGTTGGCATGTCCCTTAAACATGGCGCCTTAAATTAGAAAAGTTGCTGTGCATCCCAAGCACCCAACATTGCTCGTCAGGATAACAGCAACCCCTATAATTAGGAAAGTTAAACTTTCCTGCCAATATAAAAAGTAACTTGAATTCATCAAGTTACTTTTTCCGTTAGGAATTTATTTTTCTTCCCACTGCCCATTGCGCTATTTTTAATTTAACTTTATCGGCACCTATTTCCATGGTTATAATATCATCTTTAATATTTAAAACTTTACCATAAATTCCACCGATTGTTAAAATCTCGTCACCTTCTTTTAAACTCTTTCTCATTTCCTGTGTTTCTTTCTCTTTTTTCCTTTGAGGTCTAATCAAAAGAAGGTAGAATACTCCTAGAATAGCTGCATACATTAATATTGTCGGCGCCCATGTTGGCATATTATCACTCCTTTAAAATTTATATATTCAATAAGGACAACTAAAATCCTTCTTTGCTAATATTATACTATATTATATTATTTATCATATCCATACTTTTCAAAAAAATCATCACGGAAATTTAATAAATTATCTTCTGCTATGGCTTTTCTTATATTTTTCATAACATTTTGGAGAAATCTCAGATTGTGTATGGTTACAAGCCGGGCACCTAAAATTTCTCCGGCTTTTATCAGATGTCTGATATAGGCTCTGGAAAAATTCCTGCATGCATAGCAATCACATTCACTGTCCATGGGTCTGAAATCCTTCGAATAATTTGCATTTCTAACCACAAGTTTGCCTTCTGATGTCATTGCGGTACCATTTCTTGCAATTCTCGTGGGAAGTACGCAATCAAACATATCAATTCCTCTTATGGAGCCATCTATCAAAGAGTCAGGGCTACCGACACCCATCAAGTATCTTGGTTTATCTTTCGGTAAATAGGGTACCGTATATTCAATCATTTCATTCATTATATCTTTTGGCTCCCCGACGCTTAAGCCACCGATGGCGTATCCGGGCAAATCGTTTTCAACTGTCAGCTTTGCAGACTCTATCCTTAAATCCTTATATACACCACCCTGGACAATACCGAATAAGGCTTGTTTTTCATAGTTTTTATGAGAGTTTTTGCACCTTTTCAGCCATCTCGATGTTCTTTCCATAGACTTTTGTACATATTCCCTTTCACATGGATATGGGGCACATTCATCAAAAGCCATTATTATATCTGCGCCAAGAGATTCTTCTATCTCCATAACATACTCAGGTGTAAAAAAATGTTTTGTCCCGTCTAAGTGAGACTTGAATTCTACGCCTTCTTCAGATATTTTTCTCAATTCGTTTAAGCTGAATACCTGAAACCCGCCGCTATCCGTAAGTATGGGTCTATCCCAGTTCATAAATCCGTGGAGCCCTCCTGCTTCCTCAATAAGCTCATGCCCCGGCCTTATATACAGGTGATATGTGTTGCTGAGAATTATTTGAGCACCGATATCTTTTAATTCGTCAGGATTCATGGCTTTTACGGTGGCTTGTGTACCCACAGGCATAAATGCCGGCGTATCTACTATACCGTGGGGAGTATGAAGCCTTCCCAGCCTTGCATTTGTTTGTTTGCATTCTTTTATTAATTCATAACGGACTGACAATAAATTACCTCCATCATTCGTCTAAACTGTCTATTAGTACTTTTTCTATTAATTGATCTTTCATAGCCAAAACCTTTATTCTGGCATTTCCCACACGAAAATCGATACCCTCATAAATTGTTCTGTTTGTATCCTCCGATAACTTTGTTATAACACCACCTATTGTATTACCATAGGTTTCCGGTATACAAAGGCCTGTGATGGTATTTGCATCCGCAACTGAAATACCTGCCGAAAATACGGTGCCGCTTCCCTCAATTCTTATTTCTTTTGTAAATAGGAATTTCCTTATAGCAAAAACTGCAGCTATCGCTATCATACCTAAAACAATATCAAGCATTCCTTCGCTGTGAATCAGCATTTTCCTTGCAATAGCATATAAGACTACCTCCAAAACGCTTGAAGTTGTGTGGGATATTAGCATTATTACAAGCTCAATGCCGACAACTAACAAAAGCACATGACCTAAGAATCTTTGAAAGATTTCATAAGTATCCATAGGATTAGTCATAAAAATAAGTGCAAGATATTTTATTAAATCATATATGCTTACAACGACCGCTATCATTATAAAGATTGCTAAAAAAACTTCCAAACAATACGTATACTTTGATATCTTGTTTTTAATAAAATTTATTTTCACTGTTTGGCCCCCTATTCTTCTTTATATAATTAACATCGCATCTCCAAAGCTGAAAAATCTATATTTTAAAGA
>CAYXAT010000059.1:3033-10426 GCA_964462065.1 uncultured Clostridiaceae bacterium
TTCTTTATATAATTAACATCGCATCTCCAAAGCTGAAAAATCTATATTTTAAAGATATTGCCTCTTTGTAGGCCTTCATAACAGAATCCTTGCCTGCCAATGCACTGACCAGCATTAATAATGTAGATTCAGGCAAATGAAAATTGGTTATCAAGCCGTCTGTAATATTAAATCTATAACCGGGGTAAATAAAAATATCTGTCCAACCTTTTTTCTCTTCTATTTCACTATTACCGGCCGTTACTGTTTCAAGCGTTCTTACGGATGTGGTTCCTACACAAATAATCCTTCCTCCCGCTTTCTTTGTATTGTTTATCGTATCGGCACATTCTTTTGAAATTTCATAGTATTCGGAATGCATCTTATGTTCCTCAATGTTGATGGATTTAACAGGTCTGAATGTACCGAGACCGATATGAAGAGTGATATAGGCTGTATTTATTCCTTTCTCCTCGATTTCATCCAATAATTCTTCCGTAAAGTGCAATCCCGCCGTGGGAGCTGCTGCGGAGCCTTCAAACTTCGCATACACGGTTTGGTATCGTCCGGCATCTTTCAGCTCCTTTTTAATATATGGTGGCAAGGGTATCTCACCAAGCCTATCCAATACATTTTCAAATAAACCGTCATATCGAAATTCTACAATCCTGTTGCCGCCATCCACAATATCAATTATTTTGGCTTCCAATTCATCCTCGCCGAATATGAATTCCGCGCCTAATTTTGCTTTTCTGCCCGGCCTTAAAATAACCTCCCAGATATCTCTGCTTTTCCTGTTCAATAAAAGAAATTCAATAAAGCTTTTTGTCTGTTTTTTAACACCATACAATCTCGCCGGTATTACCTTAGTATTGTTTAATACTAAACAGTCACCCGGATTTAAATAATCTAATATATTTGTAAAAACAGTATGTTTTATTTTCCCATCACTTTTATTTAAAACCAACAGTTTCGAGTTGTCTCTTGGGTATATAGGCTCTTGTGCTATCAATTCTTCGGGTAAAGAATACCAAAATTCTTTTGTATCCACTGTAAGACCTCTTTCTATTGCACTCTGGTTCCTTTATAGTAGTGTTCCAATATTTCGGCATAATTAAATCCTTCTTCAGCCATTCCCTTGGCTCCGTATTGGCTCATGCCCAAGCCGTGTCCCCATCCTTTTCCGGTGAATGTATATTCTTTAGGTATTACTCCGCAACTTCTAACATCAAACAACCCTTTTACATATATATTTTTATCCTTTTGCGTGAGCTTTTTTGTACCGCTTCCCGATATTACAGTTAACCCTTCGGGTCTTTTTATTATATTATCATTACTTTGCATATCAAATATGTTTAAATCAGATTCCGTCGTCAATTCAAACCAAATACTTTTTAAGTCACCGGAGCCCAAAACAGACCTGCATTTTTCTTTTTCCAATACTGCGGTATCCTTGGTTCCTCTAATCTCAAGCTTCATAACTCTGCCGAATTCACTGGTTTCGATAGGTTCAATATTCAGCAGACTGCCGATATTCATATCGCATTCCGCCAGTTTTGTTTCGATATAGGACTTGTCCAATTGGCTAACCCATATGTCGTAAGGGCTTCCCAAACCGTAACTGTCATCAACGCCTTGTAAATACGGTATGGCTTCACTCCATATGTTTTCTGAATTATCTGTATGTCCGCCGCTGCTGGAATGGTAATATGTCTGTGCTAATTCGTTTTTATAGTACAAAAGCTTATTTTTGGTTTTATCAACGGCTTCATTTGTATTCGGATGCTCACTGTCGTAACCTTTGTATACCTGGCAATGCTGTGTATTGCACAAATCATAGCCGTCCTTTTCATGTTTATTGATGCTTAGCAAAGTATAATTCCGTGCCGCCACTGCCTGGGCTTTGAGTGCCTCCATATGCCAGGTCGCCTGCATTTCGCATGGCACGACACCGTATAGATAATCACTTAAGGGTAGGCTGTTTATTACCCCTATGGAGCCGTCCTCCAAAACTCTTATTATAAAATCCCCTCTGTACCGGGAGCCTTTATACTCTATTAAGGATGAATCCTTATCTGATTTTCCAGTTGATATTATAATCTCATTGCAATTATATATTAAAGCCGGATTGCCGGTAGCCGCATCCACGATTTGGAGCCTGCTTTCATCGGGTTTGATTATTTCCAGTTTTAAATCTGCCAGTTTTTTTTGCATTATATTTATTTGTTCTTTTGCCTCTTTTTCGTCTAATAACAAGCCGTTCCATATCTTCCAACCGTCTTCATAAGCTATAAAAGAACCTTTTACAGACTTGTCAATGCTTTTTAGGGCGGTTTTTGCCAAATCATAATTTTTATATGCTTTTCCTATCTGTATATGGTAGGGACCCAATAAATCACCGCTGTATTTAACGGCTTTTATGTATTGTATTTTCTTTTCTTCACCATTTACTATATTATAATAAGAATCTTTCCTAAAAGAAAAATCAATAGGCGCCTTTAAAGTGACGGCTTCATTCTCACCGTTCTTTTTAAAAGTCAATTCTATTGGTTTCACACTTTTTATATTAATATTGTTGTACATGGGGTTACCGTAATTCAGCCCCACCTTTATTGTTTCCGGAATGGCAACATCCCCGTAAATCGGTATGCCGTATAATAGTAATAACATAATTATAAAACTTATAATACAAAATCTGCTGCATTTCTTCATTTTGTTGCACCTTCCCGATTCTTTTCTTATTGCTTTATGTTATTTCGACAAAGATACTAAATAACCTTTTTATGATATTCTACTATAATTTATCATCAATAACCAAGCAATGGCATATTTAAATGTCTATAAGCTAATTTTGTAGCTGTTCTTCCCCTCGGTGTTCTGTTTAAAAAGCCTATTTGCAACAGGTAGGGTTCATAAACATCTTCTATGGTATTGGATTCCTCTCCTATAGAAGCGGCTATTGTATCCAGTCCAACAGGTCCGCCGTTATATTTTTCTATTATGGTTAAAATCACTTTTCTGTCTATATCATCCAAGCCGATACTATCAATTTCCAATAATTTTAAACCGCCATCGGCAACTTCTTCGGTAATAATGCCATCGGCTTCTATTTGTGCGAAATCTCTAACCCTTTTAAGAAGTCTATTGGCTATTCTCGGGGTTCCCCTCGACCTTTTGGCTATTTCCCGGGCACCCTTTTCCTCTATGTCTATTTTTAAAATTTTAGCTGATCTTATAACTATTTTAAACAGTTCTTCGTTATCATAATAGTTCAGCCTGCACATAACACCGAACCTATCCCTCAAAGGAGATGTAATCATACCTGCTCTGGTTGTTGCACCTATCATGGTAAAATTGGGAATATCCAATCTGATGGAGCGGGCGCTGGGGCCTTTACCTATTATTATATCGATGGCACAATCCTCCATCGCAGGGTATAAGATTTCCTCGATGCTTCTGTTCAACCTGTGTATCTCATCGATAAACAGGACATCATTTGAATTAAGATTTGTAAGTATGGCAGCCAAATCACCCTGTTTTTCAATAGCCGGTCCGGAGGTTACTCTGATGCTGACACCTAATTCATTGGCTATTATATTTGCCATAGTGGTCTTCCCAAGCCCCGGTGGGCCGTAAAGCAAAACATGATCCAAGGATTCGTTTCTTTTTTTAGCAGCCTCTATGAAGATACGCATTTTTTCCTTTACGGATGTTTGGCCTATATAATCGTCAAGATATTTTGGCCTCAGGTTCAATTCAACATCATCGTCACCGATGGGATTTGCCGTTATTAATCTATCTTCCATTTTTATCACCTATATTCTTGAAAGCTGTTTCAAAGCTTCTTTTATCAAAGTATCTATGGGTTTGTTTTTATCTTCCACTTTAGACATAGCCGATGAGGCTTCGCTATAACTGTATCCCAAGGAAATCAGAGCCTGAATTGCCTGCATAGCATTATCGTCATCACCGGAAGAAGCATATACTATAGCATCTACGCTGCTCAGCTTGTCTTTCAATTCCAATATGATTCTTTCAGCAGTTTTTTTGCCTATGCCGGGGGCCTTTGTCAGTTCTTTGTAATTCTTTGAAGCCACGGCCAGGGTTATTTCATTGGCTTTTAAATTTGATAAAAGGGATATAGCAGCTTTTGGGCCCACTCCCGAAACAGTGAGCAAAGATTTAAACAAATTCATTTCCTGCTTATTTGAAAACCCGTATATCGTAATACTATCATCTCTAACGCCAACCATAGTAAATATCTTATAAACCTTTCCGACATTTAAATTTTTAATGGTGTTTTGAGAACAAGTGCATTTAAAACCTACTCCGTTGATGTCTACAACCGCATATTCTTCACCAATATCAGACACTATTCCGTTTAAGTACTCAAACATATTTTATCCCCTTTATGCTTTAAATAAGTCCGCGAATTTTGAGCTGCTGCCATGGCATATGGCTACGGCCAACGCATCGGCAACATCATCGGGCTTGGGTGTTTCTTTCAAGTTCAGTAAAACCTTTACCATCTGCTGCATCTGTTTCTTATCGGCTCTTCCATATCCCACAATGGATTGTTTCACTTGCAAAGGAGTGTACTCATATATGGGTATATCCAAGTTGGATGCCGCAAGTATTATTACTCCCCTGGCATGTCCTACTGTTAAAGCTGTCTTGGTATTTTTATTAAAAAACAATTCCTCAACGGCAAAGGCGTCCGGCTTATGCAGTTTTAAAAGCTCAGTCAAGTTTTTATATATGTAGGAAAGTCTTTCGGGCATTGATAATTCGGGGGTTGTAATAAGCGCTCCCGAATCTATAATTCCGTATCTGTTTCCTTCGATTCTTAACACACCATAGCCAAGTATTGCAATGCCGGGGTCGATACCCATTACTATCAAATAAAGCACACCCAATCCAAACGTATATTCGCTATAGATACACTATAACCTTTTTTAAGAGAAAAATAAAGACATAATTGCTCAGCAAAGCGCTTTTTAGCCTGATATGCAGCAATAATATAAAAGCTAAAAGGCCTTTCGGCCTTTGATTTTTAAATAAACAAGTTTATGCTTTTGAATTTTCCTGGTTGAAGGTTAATTACTGAAGCCCTCCAATTTTTGTTCCATATCGTCTTCAGTATCAGCAACTATACCCCCGGTCAAAAACGCTTGGTCCTCGGGAGTAAGTATGTTAATATCTATATCTGTTTTTTCTTTTAATATCTTTTCACCGTTTTCATTGTAAGTATAGATTGCTATATTGTTTCCCAATACTCCGATAACAAAATGCTTGGGACAATAAGAATCAATTTGTCTGGTTAAGATTATGTTATCATCCTTCAACTCGTTGATTTCCCATCCATCAATTCTTTCTTTTAAATCTTCCGCGCTCAAACCGTAAAGGGAACCGGGAGCTTGTATTATTCTTTCCATTTCATGCCCGCACATTTTGTAAAAAGTCAAATAGCATAGTTTAGTAGATTCATTTATTTTATATAAAGAATTTACTTCATCATGGTTTTCATAAGTCTTAATGTCTTTGGGTATTGATATGTTTTTATTGACCTTTGAAATACTGTCACTTTCTTTTGCTTCACGACCGTTGCTGAAAATGTAACTGACTATAAAGGCAACAATAAAAACAAACCCGAAAAGCATTACAATTCTTTTGAATTTTGTTTTTCTTTTATCCTCAAACATAAAATAACCTCCATGCCCTCATGGAAGTTATTATTACCAGTTTTTCAATTATTATTCATATTAACGGCATACAGCCTTATTCATCGGGCAATTCGGCATTATGATAAAAATCTTGCACATCATCATTATCATCAAACATTTCAAACATTTTATTGATTTTATATGTATCATCTTCCGTTGTCACATCTACAGTATTTTGAGGTATCATGGTTACTTCTGCCGAAGCCATTACGAGACCTTCTTTTTCAAGGTTTAATCTGATTTCGGAAAAATCAGCGGGATCAGTGTATATTTCATATGAGTCCTCAGCGGTTACAAGGTCCTCTGCCCCGGCTTCCAAGGCAAGCATTAAAAGCTCTTCTTCGTCAACGCTGTCTTGCTTTTCCACTATTATCAAACCTTTTTTATCAAACATCCATGCCACGCAGCCGGAGTTCCCCAGGCTGCCGCCATTTTTATCAAATATATATCTTACATCCCCGGCAGTTCGATTTCTGTTGTCCGTCAGTGTATTGACAATTACAGCCACTCCTCCGGGAGCATAACCTTCATATACTATTTCTTCATAGTTGACGTCACCCAATTCCCCGGCGCCTCTTTTTATAGCTCTCTGCACAGTATCATTAGGCATATTATTTGCCTTTGCTTTTGCTATGGCATCTCTGAGTTTACTGTTTGCCTCCGGGTCAGAACCTGCCTTGGCTGCTATGGAAATCTCTTTTCCTATTTTGGTAAACACCTTGCCTCTTGCGGCATCGGCTTTACCCTTTTTATTTTTTATATTTGACCATTTGGAATGACCGGCCATAAATATCCCCTCTCACTTTCAAATAAATAATTAATCTCTTTTATAAATCTTCGGGAAGTTTCTTTTATGTTCGCTCCTGCCTATCATCATTTCTATTCTATTCTTGATTTTCGTCTCGGCAGAACCGCAACTTATATAATCATCCAATTGTTTATATGTCATTTTCATTTCGTTTTCATCAGTCTGGCCTTCCCACAATCCGGCCGTCGGTACTTTTTCTACTATTTCTTTTGGAATTTGTAAAAAACGCGCCAATTCATAAACCTCTTTTTTGGTATAATCGGCAATAGGCATTATATCAACACCGCTGTCCCCGTGTTTGGTAAAATAACCAATGGTGAATTCGCTTTTGTTGGTTGGGCCTGTTACCAAATAGCCGTATTTTGCAGCATAGTAATTCAATGTTACCATGCGCAATCTGGCTTTTATATTACCCAAAGCGAATTTCGAATCATCGAATAAAGAGTTTACTTGCTTTCTGAAGGCATCATATACATTGTCAAGTTCTATTTTTTCTGTTTTTAAGTCAAACTTTTCAGCAACCAAATGTGCATGTTCTTCATCTACACTGTCACTGTAACAAGGCAAGATAAGGCAAAGTGTATTATCGGGAAAAGCCCTTTTGCATAAAGCTGCCACTACAGCAGAATCTACTCCGCCTGATAAACCTAACACCGCTCCTTTTGCATTAGCCGATTGCACCACATCTCTAATCCATTTTGTTATCTTAGAGACTTCTTTTTCCGCATCGAACAATTCTAAGCCCTCCAAGTTATATACATGTTATTTATATAATATCACTATGAACTATGTATGTAAACTGAGGTAAAAAGCATAATTTTGCTTCAACTCATATTTTTTCTTTTAATTGTGAATGTTAATGGTATGGTTGGAATAGTTGGAA
>CAYXAT010000060.1:0-7276 GCA_964462065.1 uncultured Clostridiaceae bacterium
TAGCATTTAGCATTGAGATTATATGATTGTCTCATTATTTTGTTTTTAACATTTAAAAAAACATAATGTATTAAATAAAAAAATCTGTAAATAATAATAGCAGACCTCACAAAATACATTGAGACCCCCTTTACATTCTATTTCCGTGATATATTTATATATCACGACTTTTTTTGCCACATTTTTCATCTGATGTTATTCTATAAAAACAACATGTTTAAGCACAATTACACATCGCGTTATTTTACTTTCTCTTTCGTTGATTATTAATATTTGCGAATGCATCCTTGACTTTAGCAGCTTAAAAGTATAATATAAAAAAAGATTCGTTTCATTAGCAGTTTATCGGGGCATAGCGCAGTTTGGTAGCGTGCTTGGTTCGGGACCAAGAGGCCGCAGGTTCAAGTCCTGTTGCCCCGACCATTGTAAACAGACAAAAAGACGGCTACCATAAACCGTCTTTTTTTATCTGCACCCCCCTATATTCCCCTAACATCATTAAAGCAATTTATATATAAGATAAAAGCATGTTTATGGTATAATAAATATAGACTTAAATGAAGGGAAAGATTTAAATGCCTACTATAAGTATGTTTTATGGTATTATAATTAGAATGTTTTGTGCTCCGGAGGAACATAATCCCCCGCATTTCCATGCTTATTATGGAGAAGACGTGGCTATTATAGATATAGATTCCTGTGAATTAAAAGAGGGGTATTTACCAAAAAAACAACTTAAGCTTGTATTAGCCTGGTCAGAATTAAAACAAGAAGAGTTAAAAGCAAATTGGACATTGGCAATGAATAGTGAACTACCTTTTAAAATTGAACCATTAAAGTAGGAGGTGGGATGATGCATTTTGCTGTTGTAAAAGTAAAGGCTTTAGATGATTATAAGTTGGAGCTAACCTTTAAGAATGACGAAGTAAGAGTGTTTGATATGAAGCCTTATTTAGAAAAAGGTATATATAAAGAGTTAAAAGATGAAATTAAATTTAAAAGTGTAAAAGTATCTTTTGATAGTATAGAATGGTGTAATCAAGCAGATATAGACCCGGAATTTCTATACGAAAAAAGCGTTGAGTATAAATTGCGCTAAAAGAATATAGTATGAAATCGCAAATTTGTCTTTTTTCAATCAGAATAAAGTGGCAGTTCAAGTCACTCATGTAGAGCAGTGTGGCATCCTAATTGGGGTAACTACCATAATTTTTGCTCATCCCCTATCATCAAATCTTGATACAAGCTGTTGTATCTCCTAATATTCTATAGTATAATTAATTGAATGTAATTTACCCATTTTCACCGTTAGCTTATGTTAAGCTTCCTGAAATATGGAGGCTTATTAATATGTGATTTAACAGAATAATTTGAGCAGCTATAGGAGCTTTAGACCAATTTTTACTTTTTATATAGTGTTTATGGTAACTAAATTTTACTGAAAGATGGTGAATATATGACGCTTGATATGCTTTTGCAACATTTGGCTAACGGTATATCTTTGGGCAGCCTTTATGCACTTATAGCGATAGGTTATACAATGGTCTACGGAATATTAAGACTAATTAACTTTGCCCATGGTGACATTTTTATGATGGCCACATATTTTGCATTTTATAGTACCGTTTCATTTGGGCTTCCATGGTATTTTTCTTTTTTAATAGCAATTATTTTAACTACTGTATTAGGTATGCTTGTGGAAAACCTGGCTTACAGGCCATTAAGAGATGCACCTAAAATTTCAATTTTGATATCTGCTATAGGGGCATCGTTTTTAATTGAAAATCTTGCAATTATTTTATTCGGAGGCAGGCCGAAGGCTTTTCCCACTTCGGAATTATTCACTAAGGTTATAATAATCAGGAACGTATCTATTCAAAGGCTGTTTTTTATTATCCCGTTTACGACAATCGCCCTTTTGTTGGTCTTGGTGTATATAATTAATCATACTAAAACGGGAATGGCTATGAGAGCAGTATCAAAGGACCATGAGACAGCTAAATTAATGGGAATAGATATAGACAGAACCATCACTATAACCTTTGGTATCGGTTCTGCATTAGCAGCTGTGGGGGGAATGATGTGGGGGCTCAAGTTTCCTCAAATTCAGCCTTTGATGGGCATAATACCCGGTTTAAAATGCTTTATAGCAGCGGTAATAGGCGGTATAGGAAGTATTTCCGGTGCAGTATTCGGTGGGTTTATGTTGGGTGTAGGTGAAATAATGTTGGTGGCATTACTTCCAAATCTAACCGGATACAGAGATGCTTTTGCTTTCGTGCTGTTAATAATAATATTGTTGTTTAAACCGACAGGTATTATGGGTGAAAAAATATCGGAGAAGGTGTAACTATGAAGAAGAAGAGAAATATATATTTAACCGTTATTTCCTTGATAATATTTTTAATCTTTATAACCTATGCACATTTTACATTTGATGCTTATAAATTGAGAATATTAAATCTTTGTGCAATTTATACCGTATTGGGACTCAGCATGAACTTGATATACGGATTTACAGGTTTGTTTTCTTTAGGGCATGCGGGCTTTATGGCGGTAGGAGCATATGCCACTGCATTGTTAACACTGCCTGTAACAATGAAAACACAAAACTTCTTTTTGGCGCCGATAGTTGAACCGTTGGCTAATGTCGTTTGGCCATTCTTTCCATCCTTATTGTTTGCCGGCTTGTTAACGGCTTTTATAGGATTTCTTATTGGCGCACCTGCTTTAAGACTTAAAGGAGACTATCTGGCAATAGCAACCCTCGGGTTCGCCGAAATAATAAGAATTATTATTATAAACGCCCAAAGGGTAACAAACGGTGCATTAGGTTTAAAGGGTATTCCCGCAACGACGAACCTTTGGTGGAGCTTCGGAACTGCGGCTGTTACAATCATTTTTATGATGTTTCTAATCAATTCCAGTTATGGGAGGGCTTTTAAAGCTATCAGGGAAGATGAGATTGCGGCGGAGAGTATGGGAATAAGCCTGTTTAAGCATAAAGTATTATCCTTTACAATAGGTGCTTTTTTCGCCGGTATTGGCGGTGGGCTTTTGGGAAACCTTTTGGGTACTATAGACCCCGCACTGTTTAAATTTACCTTGACTTTTAATATTTTGCTGATAATTGTGTTGGGTGGCATAGGAAGCATAACAGGAACGGTAGTATCCGCCTTTATAGTTACTATAGCCGGTGAGGTATTAAGGTTCCTGGATCAATCAATAAATCTCGGATTTGTAGTGATTCCGGGTATTACCGGAATGCGTATGGTAGTGTTTTCACTGCTTCTAATGCTTGTAGTTTTATTCTATAGACACGGTTTGATGGGCACCAATGAATTTGATTGGGATAGATTAATAGATAAATTATCTTTCAAAAAACCTCTTGCAAAAAGGAGAGATTAAAAATGGAAATGTTAAGAACCGATAATGTGACAATGCAGTTCGGGGGATTGACGGCAGTAAAAGATTTCGATTTAGTCTTGAATGAAGGAGAGATTATTGCACTCATAGGTCCGAACGGTGCAGGTAAAACTACTATATTCAACATGATAACCAGCGTATACAAACCCACAAGTGGTAAAATATACTTTAAAAACATAGATATTACTCATTCGGCGCCACATCTTGTTACTAAGTTAGGTGTAGCGAGAACTTTTCAGAATATAAGGCTTTTTAAGGATTTATCAGTATTGGATAACGTTTTGATAGCAAACCACCTTCATTTGAAATCCAACGTATTTGAGGCTATTTTCAGAGCTTCAAAATACAATAAAGAAGAAAGGTTAATGAGGGAGAAAACTTTAGATTTATTAGACATTGTTGGTTTGGCCGATTTAAAAAATGAAAAGGCGAGTTCTTTACCTTACGGTAAGCAAAGAAAACTGGAGATAGCAAGGGCTTTGGCGACAAACCCCGAAATTTTGCTTTTGGATGAACCGGCGGCAGGTATGAACCCTAAGGAAACGGATGAGATAACCGGTTTCATAAAACAAATTAGAGACGATTTTAAATTAACTATATTTTTAATAGAACATCATATGCAGGTTGTAATGGGGATTTCAGAGCGAATATACGTGCTGGATTACGGTATCACAATTGCTAAAGGCAGTCCATATGAGATTCAAAATAACGAAAGAGTAATTGAGGCTTATTTGGGGGTGGATGAAGGTGCTTAAGATTGAAGATTTAGTAGTGGCTTATGGGGGTATAGAGGCTTTAAAAGGAATTTCCATGGAAGTTGAAGAGGGAAAGATTGTAACTCTTATAGGAGCTAACGGAGCCGGTAAGAGTACAACCCTAAGAACGATAACGGGATTGGAAAAGCCTAAAAGCGGTAAAATAACATACAATAATGTTGATTTATTGAGTATGAAGACTCAGGAAATCGTAAAGATGGGTATTACTCTTGTTCCCGAAGGAAGAAGGATATTTCCAAATTTGACTGTTTTAGAAAACCTGAGATTGGGTGCTTTTTTCAGAAAAGATTTGGGCGCAATAAAAGAGGATTTGGACTGGGTTTATGACTTATTCCCCAGGTTAAAAGAGAGAAGCTGGCAATTGGCAGGCACGTTATCCGGAGGCGAACAGCAGATGCTTTCCGTGGGTAGGGCACTTATGTCCAAGCCAAAGCTATTGCTGATGGATGAACCTTCTTTAGGTTTGGCACCTTTAATTGTAAAGGATATCTTTAATATTATAAAAGAAATTCATAAGCAGGGAGTAACTATATTGCTTATTGAGCAAAATGCCAATGCTGCTCTTAGAATTGCGGATATAGGTTATATATTGGAAACAGGAATTATAAAGAATAAGGGACAAGGATTGGAATTGCTCAAAAATGATGATGTAAGAAAAGCTTATTTAGGTGAGAGCGTAGTTGTCAGCTAAACCTGTATAAGATAATCATATTATACAATAAAGGGCAATGTATTAAAGAATCGAATGCATGCCCTTTAAACATTTAATGCAATATATTTTATATTGATATTACTATTCCATACGAAAAATAGAGGTTGGTGCAATGTTAAATAAGAATAAAAAATATGTGGAACAAAAGGAATTGGACTTCCAGAAAAGAATTGTTAGCAGGATAAAAAGTAATAATGAAATCGAATATAATAAAACAGGAAAGAAAAAGCTTTGTCATATTGTCACTTATGGGTGTCAGTTGAATAATGCTGATTCAGAGACCTTGGGCGGAATTTTAAAAGAAATGGGTTATGAAAATACTGATGATAAAAATGAAGCCGATTTGATTATTTTCAATACTTGCTGTGTCAGAGAAAATGCAGAATTGAAGCTGTATGGAAATATCGGTGCCTTAAAAAGTTTAAAAAATGAGAAGCCGGAGCTTATTATTGCTGTGTGCGGTTGCATGATGCAGCAAAAACATGCCGTGGAAACAATTAAGAAAAAGTATAGGCATGTAGATTTAATATTCGGTACTCATAACATCTATATGTTCCCCGAATTGTTGGAAAAGGTACTAAACGAAAGAAGTACCTTAGTAAGTATATTGGAAACAGAAGGGTTTATTGCCGATGATTTGCCTGTGGTCAGGAAAGAAAAACATAAGGCATGGATAACTATTATGTACGGATGTAATAATTTCTGTTCTTATTGCATTGTCCCCTATGTAAGGGGGAGGGAGAGGAGCAGGAGACCTTCTGATATAATTGATGAAATAAAGAATTTGGCTGAAAATAATTATAAAGAAATTACACTTTTAGGCCAGAATGTTAACTCCTATGGAAAGGATTTTGATGAAGCCTATGATTTCGCTGATTTGTTATGTGAAATAAATAAAATTGAAGGTATTGAACGAATAAGGTTTATGACTTCTCATCCGAAGGATATTTCAGACAAATTGATTTTTGCAATGAAAAGTTGCGAAAAGGTTTGCGAGCATTTGCATTTGCCCTTTCAGGCGGGAAGCGATAAAATTTTAAAACTGATGAACAGAAAGTATACAAAAGATGATTATATGAAGAAAATTAATAAAATACGTAATGAGATGCCGGATATCGCATTGACGACAGATATCATTGTAGGTTTCCCGGGGGAAACTCGTGAAGACTTTCAAGAAACCCTGGATATCGTAAAGAAAGTAAGATTTGATCAAGCATATACCTTTATCTATTCAAAAAGAATTGGAACTCCCGCATTTAATATGGAGGATTTGATTACCGGAAAAGAAAAACATGAAAACTTTGATGAATTGATAGAAATACAAAACCAAATATCTAAGGAAATCAATGATACCTATTTAGGAAAGACCGTTGAGGTATTGATTGACGGCATAAGCAAGAATAATCCGAAGCGTCTTACCGGTCGTACAAGAACGGGAAAGATAGTCAATTTTAACGGAAAAGGCAATAAGGCGGGAGAGCTGGTAAATGTAAGAATAAACGAAATTTTCTCCTGGTCTTTAAACGGCGAACCGGTTTAATTTTATAATTTTTCTTTGGGTTTATAATATTTGTCTAATATCTATACTAAGCTTATGTTAAATTTGAACAGTAATGTATTAGGTCTTATTTTGTCAGATAATAGGCCATTTTAATGAACTCTTTTTTATAATTTGTTATAATAACTATATAATGAGACGAAGGGATGTCCTCTTTTTTATAAATGGCGGATACATCTTTCTTTTTCTAACCGGAGGTGAAAGTATGGCAGAACAGCTTACTCCAATGATGAAGCAATATTTTGAGATTAAAAATAATCATAAGGACAAGATTGTTTTTTTTAGATTAGGCGATTTTTATGAAATGTTTTTTGATGATGCGATTACTGCTTCCAGAGTTTTGGATATAACTCTGACAGGCAGAGATTGCGGGATGAAAGAAAGAGCACCCATGTGCGGTATACCTTATCACGCGGCAGATTCTTATTTGGCGAAATTAATAGAGAACAATTATAAAGTTGCCATTTGTGAGCAAGCCGAGGATCCTGCCCTTGCCAAAGGATTGGTGAAAAGAGAGGTTGTAAGAATAATCACGCCCGGGACTGTGACAAGCAGTCTTATGCTTGATGAGAATATAAATAATTATATCGTATCTATGGTTTTCTTCGATGATTATATCGGTCTTTCTTATTTAGACATTTCAACGGGAGAATACTATTGCACCTTTACCGAAAATAAGGACAGAGACTTGATTATATCTGAAGTCAATCGTATAAGCCCCTCCGAATTGCTCATAAATATTTCTCCGGATGATTTTTCGAACACAATAGAAAATGTTTTGCAATTAGATAAAAAATATTATAA
>CAYXAT010000060.1:7376-10212 GCA_964462065.1 uncultured Clostridiaceae bacterium
TCAACCTCAATGGGAGCAAGAAAATTGAGACAATGGGTTGATAAGCCTCTTATCGATTCTTCAGAAATAACGAAAAGGTTGGATGCGGTTGAAGAGCTTTATAATAGCTTCTTACTGAGAGAAGAAATAAAGGAATATTTGAGAACCATCCAGGATATTGAGAGGCTTAGCAGCAGAATAGCCTTGGGAATAGCTAATGCCAGGGATTTAACTGCTTTTAAAAACTCGGTGGTAAACTTACCTTTTATAAAATCAATATTGTCAGATTTCAAAAGCTATGAGTTAGGCAGAATCTATGAGGATTTGGATGTTTTGAAAGATTTATATGAATTGATAGATAATTCAATAGCGGATAATCCGCCTTTTGGATTAAAGGAAGGTAATTTGATTAAAAAAGGTTATGATGAAGAGATAGATAAGTATACGGAAATCTCAAAGGATGGCAAGAAGTGGATAATGAGCCTGGAGCAAAAGGAAAGAGAAAGTACCGGGATTAAGACCCTAAAAGTAGGTTATAACAGGGTTTTCGGTTACTATATTGAGGTAACCAAGTCCAATATTGAGAATGTTCCGGAAAGCTATATCCGTAAACAGACTTTGGTTAATGCGGAAAGATATATAACTCCCGAATTAAAAGAATTGGAAGAGACGGTATTGAACGCCGGTGAAAAGCTTATTGAGTTGGAATATGAAGTATTTACGAGAATCAGAGATGAGATATCTCTCCATATAGAAAGAATTCAAAATACTGCAATGCTGTTGGCTGAATTAGATTGTTTTTGTTCTTTTGCTATGATAGCCCAAAGCAATAATTACTGCAAACCGGATATAGGAGATTATGAAAATATTGAGATAAGAGAAGGCAGGCATCCGGTAGTAGAAAAACAGAACAGTAATAATACTTTTATTTCAAATGATACTTTTATGGATAGTGAGGAGAACAGGTTTTTAATCATTACGGGCCCTAATATGGCGGGAAAATCGACCTACATGAGGCAAACTGCTTTGATTGTTCTTATGGCTCAGATCGGCTCTTTTGTGCCGGCTTCTTATGCCAAAATCGGTGCCGTCGACAGAATCTTTACAAGAGTCGGGGCGGCAGATGATTTAACTTCCGGCCAGAGTACTTTTATGGTGGAGATGACGGAGCTTGCAAATATTACAAATTCGGCAACCGGGAAAAGTCTTATCATTCTTGATGAAATAGGGAGGGGCACCAGCACTTTTGACGGGCTCAGCATAGCATGGGCTACTGTGGAATATATATCAGATTTGAAACGATTAGGCTGTAAAACCATGTTTGCTACTCATTATCATGAACTTACCGAATTAGAGGACAAACTGAGCGGTGTCAAAAACTATTATATTGCGGTAGAAGAGATGGGTAAGGATATTATATTTTTAAGGAAAATAAGAAGAGGCTCTATAAGTGGCAGCTACGGAATTCACGTTGCAAGATTGGCCGGAGTCCCGGAAGAAATACTGGATAGAGCATCTGAAATATTGAATATTTTGGATAAAACCGAGGCAGATAAGCACATAAACATTGCTAAGAAGAAAAAACAAAAAACGAGCGTTGTGAAGGAGAGTTCTGAGCAACCGAACCTTTTTAATTATAAGTATTTTAATATAATAGAAGAAATAGAGAAGGTAGATATACAGAATATAACCCCTGTTGAGGCTCTTAATATTTTAAATGAGCTGCGAAAAAGATTGGGGGGAGGTAATTAAATGAATAAGATTATTCTATTAAACGAAGACACTATAAATAAGATTGCCGCAGGAGAAGTGATTGACAGACCTGCTTCAATAGTCAAAGAATTAGTTGAGAATTCAATTGATGCAGCTTCCACATCAATAACCGTTGAAACGGCAGATGGCGGCAAATCTTTGATATCAATAATAGATAACGGATGCGGAATTGCGGCGGAAGATATTCCCCATGTATTTATCAGACATGCAACAAGTAAAATCAACAATATAGATGATTTATTAAAAATAGACACTTTAGGTTTTAGAGGGGAAGCCATGGCAAGTATCGCTTCTGTATCTGAGATTGAACTTTTTACCCGTTATGAGGAAGAAGCAACAGGTTTACATATTATCGTAAAAAATAGAGAAGTTGTGGAAAGCAAATCGATAGGATATCCTTCGGGGACTCATATTAAAGTAAAAAATTTATTTTATAATACACCGGCAAGAAAAAAGTTTCTAAAAAGTGATAAAACAGAGAACAACTATATAACTGATGTAATGGAAAAGATGGCTCTCAGCAATGCTTGTATTTCTTTTAAATATATAGTAAATGGTAATATTATCTTTCATACTCCCGGTAACGGCGATTTGTTATCAGTAATCCAGTGCATTTATGGCATCAAAACAGCTAAAATGATGCTGCCGGTGGATTTTTCAAATGAACTTCTGAGCATTAGCGGATATATTGCAAAACCCGAATACTCCAAAGGAAATTCAACTTATATTATTTTTTCTATAAATAATAGGATAGTAAAGAATTATGCTCTAAAAGAAGCCGTTAGAAGCGCCTACAAATCACTGCTTATGAATAAGAGGTTTCCTTTTGCCGTGATTAACATCAATATAAGCCAGGATAAAATAGATGTTAACGTACATCCTACCAAAGCCGAAGTTAAATTTTCCGATGAAAGAAGCGTTTTTAATTTGGTTTATTATGCGGTAAACGGAGTTTTATCAACGGAGAATAGTCTTGTTTACGAAAATGCATTTGCAAATGATGACCATAGTGCCGTTAAAGAAAACGAGTTATTTAAATCAAAGCAAGATAGTATGTTTTCTTTAATTGACAGTGCAAAAACGA
>CAYXAT010000061.1:0-9950 GCA_964462065.1 uncultured Clostridiaceae bacterium
CTTCATTTATTAAAATAGAAGCCTTTAATACTTTTAAATTATGAATAAATTAATCTGCTACTCATCTATTATTTCATTATTACAATTTTCATCTTCTGAAGCTGCTTCAACTGTCTCCATTTTTGATATAGAAATCTCATATGCAGTCCTTGTTATCACTTCTTCTTCAGAAATACGTTTTTGATATTCCCTGCTTTGTATTCTTCCCCATACTCGTATTCTATCTCCAACTTTAAGTTTTTCAGAATATCTGGCATTCCTGCCCCAGGCAATACTGGGTATATAATCAGACTTATTATATGGGCGATTTACCGCAATCAACATGTCTGTAATCTCGCGTCCGAAAGGCGTTGTCCTATATATTGGCCTTTTACATATATAGCCATCCAAGTAGATTTGATTAGGATTTTTTACTTCTTCTTCAGACAAAGTTATATTTCTGGCAAAGATAGTTAGAATTAGTTTATTATTACCGTCCAAATATTTATTATAAGACCTTAGTTGCCCTTCAATAAGTAATTTTGTACCCTTTACTATACTAATGCCTAACATAAGCCTTTCGGAAATGGTAATAGGCAGAACATCAAAAACATCACTCAGTCTGGGTACTGTCAGTTCAGTATTGTAAAACTTTTCGCCGTACATTTCATGGCTTAAAACCGGATCTTCTTTTACTATTCCAAAAATAGATACTATGTTATTCGATATTACGTTATCACTCACCTTCAACCCCCACCCTTTCTTATTCTCTTGTTTTTTGGACTTAATCTACACTATAAGTATTCAATAAGTTCAAATTATATGATTATTTTTATTATAAGATTTTTATAAGGGTTCACATATTTCATATAGTATAGATTTAGAAAATCTCTTTTGTAAGCAGCAAATCCACTATTGTCTTAGAAGAATTAAACTCTTTCCCTCCCAATAAAAGTAAGACATCTTTACTGTTTATTGTATTTAGTATATGGATTGTTGCATTAGATAACCCAATAACCTCACTTATGCTTATATTTAACTGCTTAGCTTGAATGATAAAATTATCAAAATTCGTATTATTATCAGTAATCTGGGTTAAATTTGCTATAACAATTTCTTTAACGTTTGAGCTCATCATTGAATCAAAAAAAGTCTTAATCAAAGCCTGATCTGCTTGTATTTGATTTACTAAATTATTTGAAATCAATAAATATAAAGTCTGATAATCATAAAGTTGAACCATATCTAAGGTCTCTTTTAAGTCCGAAAAATCATTACAATAATTATCAATAAGTATAAAGTTATCATATTCTTTTACTGATAAATTCCTGCCTTTTTCGCTGTAATCCATTAAAGAATCTTTTATAAATCCCATATCAACATCATAATAAAGTGCGCATGATATAGAAGCTAATGCTGCATATAGTTTATTTACACCCAGACCTTTTATTGATAGCGGTGTTTCAAATGGTTCAACAATATTACCTGATTTGGTTAAAAAACTCCTTTGCAGACAATAGTTAAAATCCGTACATTCTCCATAATTTATACTGGTTGCAGTTACTGAAGCCTTTTTGTTAAAACCATAAGTAATAATAAAATTATCCATTTTATCGTTAATCATACCTAACCCGTATGGTTTGTCCACATTTATAATTATGGGCTTTACTGCCGTAAAACTTTCTTCCTTAATCAGTCCCTGTGGTGAGTAATTATCTATTATTATACAATTTATGTTTTGGCATATTATTGGCACCAAAGAATAATTATTTATACCCATTGATAATGGTATAGTTTTAATATTGTGCATGTAACAATCCATAATATAATGGAAAAGTCCTTCAATATAGAAATTATACATAGTTTGTGAGGTAAATAAAGAGATATCAAATAGACTTCCTATCCTATCATTACTGAAATAACACTTCTTAAAAATTGAACCTAAAATATTTGCAACAATATTTCCTTGATTGCCACCGTATATAGCAATAAAGTGAATCTCATCCAATATATTTCCGTTTAATATATCCAAAAGTTTTAAATATGCCCATTCTACATCTTTAACCTTAATAACGGGCAACCCGGTTTCTATAATATCGCTGTCAGTTATTATCAGGCTTGCTCCTTTTTGAAATGCTGTATAAAAATTCTCGTTATTTTTACGGTTCATATCAACATAAATCATTCCGGGAATAATACTGTCAATATCTGTGCAAACATTATTAGTCTTAAAGCTGTAAGGTAAGGCTTTATGCAAATCATCAACTCCAACATATACTATATTTATATATATTTAGCTGATTAAATAATTTTATGTATTTTGCCTCAATTCATAATATATTATAGCATTTAAATGTATGTTTTAATATATTATTCCAGTTAATTAAAAAAACGGCATTATTAATAACTACCGTTTTTTCTTTTTATTATCCTTTTTTTTAAAGGCATTTTCCAACTCTTCAAGACCTTCACAGGCTTCATTCATTCCTTTGAAAAATAACGCGGTTTTTTCTATTATGCCGGATATAAATAATGCTTTCCGAAGCTTTTTCATAAACTCTTGCTGTTTCAAAAATATTCTCCTTACAAACTTTTCTCAATACATTATATAAGGAGAAGCCCTCATGGTTACCACTCAATTAAGTTGTTTTTGCATACCAGTGTGATCAACATAATAATTATCTTTATATATGAGTTCTGAAATTGGTACAATTTGATAACCCGAATTTTGTAAGTTTTCAAGAATTGTTGGCAAAGCCTCAGCTGTATACGTGGCATTATTATGAAATAAAACAATTGAACCGTCTTTTACTTTGTTTAAAACCCTGTCGATTATAGCCCTTTTACCGTAATCTTTATAATCCAATGAATCCACATCCCATTGAATAACATAATAGCCTAAGCTTTCAGCTGCTTTCATAACTCTGTTATTATAATCCCCGAATGGCGGTCTGAACAGCACATCTTTTTTACCTATTATTTCAACTATTTTATTTGAAGTTATTGTTAATTCCTCTTTTATTCTCTCTTCACTTAATTGTGACATATTCGGATGCTTAGCTGAATGATTCCCTATTTCATGTCCGCATTCATCTATTCTTTTTACCATATCCGGATACTTATCTATCCAAAAAGCCACAAGAAAAAAAGTAGTCTTCACATTATATTTTTCCAATATTGATAATAATTCTTCGGTATAATCTGAGCCCCATGCGGCATCAAAAGAAATTGCCACCTTTTTCTCAGATGTATCCACACAATAAATAGGTATTATTCTTTCTTCTTTTTTGAATACATCCAATATACCCATATTTTTAAATCTTGTAAATATAACGGAAACAGCAAGAATTGTAATAAAAAGCAAGAATAAAACTACCTGTCTTCTTTTTAATATAATCACCTTCATTTAATCACCTATTCTCTTTCATACATAGAAATACTCCGATAGCTTAATTAACCTTTTTCAGTCTTTTTTATTAATTTATTACCTTTGTTACCCACATATTACTTAAATATAGTGACAAAATAAAAAATCCATGTATTAATATGGATTCAAATTTATTATTTATTTTTTGTCTAATTTAATTTTCATTTTCATCGGCATCAATCTTATAAGTAATCAGTTTTTTATCCTTTATAACATCCTCGTTTATGTTTGGCAATTCATACTCAGGAATTGTGATTGTATCCTTTTTTCCATCGCTAATATACTTTTTATCAGGCCTTTTTTCAAAATAATCTAAGTAATCATAGAGCCCGGTTCCTTGAACATTGATTTCACTGGCTCTGACTCTGGGAATTCTTGAAGAATCAAATTTTAAGTGGTTAGGAGGAACAGCTGGGTTACTCCCTACTTTTAGGACAGCCTTGTTAAAATAAGAATAGCCCTCGTGTTCGCCTGACACAACGTATTTATAATTATCACCTTTGGGCGCTGCGCCATAGGGAAGTGCCAAAGATTGAACCATATATCCGCTTATATAATCTTCAGTTAACTTAGCATTTTTTGCTAGGGATTCCTGGACTTTTTCTATGGTTATGCTCCCTAAGTTTTCATGATTGTAACCGTGATTGCCTATTTCATAACCATTATCAATTAAAAATTTATATTTGTCATTTATTAAGTCTTTTTGCCTGAAAGGTACCGGATAATACACGAAAAAAGACGCCGCTTTGCCGAAATCAGGATAAGTAGCGCAAAATTCTTCTAATATTCCCACAGCACAGTCAGGATCAATAATAAGACTTCCATTATCTTCTATATAGTTAAATTGATTTTGCAAACCGTCATCAAATGTCAAAACAACAGGGGTAAAACCGGCATCAGTTTCTATATTGTTATCCACATAGTCATTCAGACTCAGCAATCTATACCCACTTGTATATAAAATTTCCAAATCTTTTTTAAAATTTTCTGCCGTTCTTACCCATTCTGATTCTTTATCACCTATACCGTGATACATTAATACCATTATTTGTCCATTTTCGTTTGGCTTTATTTTCTTAAAATCTAATTCTTCTTCGATAATTTCATCGCCAGTCGAAGGATCTGTATCTTCATCTACTTCAATATAATCTTTAGTTTCTCCCTGTTCTACCTTTCCACTGTCAGCAATATTTTCACTGCAGCCGGATAGTGCAAAAATTAAAACCATGAAAAATATTAACAATAACCTTTTCATTTTAATCCTCCGATTACTTATCAAGTACTATTTAATAATATTATATCATTGCTCTAGTAAGTAATCGACAGGAATCGAGCTATTTTACAAAATTGTAACAATTGTAAAAAAAGTCTTAAATAATAATTTTATGCTTTTTATATAGAAATTATGCATAATAAAAATATATTCTTGAATATATTTTTTGTTATAGGGAAAATTAAAAATAAAAAGAAAGGGAGAAGTTGCAATGGCAGCCGGAAGCGGAAGATATAACAAAGGTTTGCTCGAACCCGAAGCACATAAAGCTTTAGATAATATGAAGTATGAAATCGCCGCAGAATTCAACCTTCCTGTTTACCAAGGATCCGAGGATTATTGGGGAAATCTAACTGCCGGACAATGCGGAAGTGTCGGTGGCGAAATGACAAAAAGATTGGTTGCTATGGCTCAAAAGCAAATTATTAATAAATAGTTTAAAGCATAAAAAAAGTTTAAAATTGGGGTCGCAAGACCCCATTTAAAATTTGAAGATGCTAAAATATTAGATTATATTGGTTCATAGAGTCTTTTATGTCTTTTATTTATAAAATATTTATATCGTACCACCTGATATCATTGCTATGTTATAATTGTTAAAAAGTGATTTAATTGTTATGTAATTTTAGTAAATTTATTTATGAGGTGTTTTAATGAACAGAACAGTAAAGGAACTGGCGATAAACAAACTTATAATATTGCAGGTATTTTCAGAAATTGATTTCCCCTTATCAAAAAATCAAATCACCGATATTGTGCTTCAAAATAATCTAATTAATTATTTTGATATGCAACAAAGCTTTCATGAACTCGAAAAATCCCAAATGGTTGAAAAAGTCAAAAATAAAGAACAATATATTATTACAAAGATTGGCAGACAAACTATTGCGTCATTAGCAACAAAAATCCCTAAAGACATTCTGCATATGATTAAAAGTTATACTGATAAAAATAAAGATAGTATTAAGTTGGAAACACAGGTTTTTGCCAGTTACATAAAAAAAAGTGATATCGAATATATAGTGATTTTAAAAGTAGTAGAAAACGATATCACTTTAATTGAATTAAGACTTAACGTTGTAAGTGCTATGCAAGCTAAACAAATATGCGCCAAGTGGAAGCAATCTTATCTCCAAGTCTATGATCAAGTTATGAAGTTATTGATTAAGTAACCTTATGACTTCTCCTATTAAATAAAGTGAGCCTGCAATACAGATTACAAAATCATTTTCCACATACATAGTTTTAGCCTTTTTTATGGCATTTTCTATGGATGGCTCCACCAATACATTTGATGTATATTTATTTGCTTCCATTCCTAATTCTTTTGCTTTAAGTGCTCTGCCATCCAAAGGTTCAGTAGCAATAAAAACATTTGCCATAGGGGCAATAATACCCAGACTTTTATCGTGCTCTTTATCCTTCAACATCCCCATTATAAGAATTAGTTTTTTATCACCAAAATACTTCTTTATCGCATTAGACAAAACTAAAATCCCATCCACATTATGTGCACCGTCAATAACCATCAGGGGGTTTTTAGAAATAATACTCAACCGTCCCAACCATTTCACATTTTCAATACCCTTTTTAATATGATTTTCTTTGATTGGGAAACCCAAGTCTATCAAAAGTGTGGCAACGGTTATTGCCATCGCAGCGTTTATTTGCTGATGATCTCCCAGTAAGGGAAGCCTTATATTTTTATAATTCACATCTTTATAACTATAGTCAATCAGTTGACCTTCCAAGCTGAAATTGCCTGATGATACTGTTTCTTTCCTTAATTTAATTAATCTGCTTCCTAGCTCCTCAGATACAGACTCTATCACACTTTCAGCTTCTTTATATGTTTGCGGATACAAAACCGTTATTCCTTTGCTTTTTATAATACCTGCTTTTTCATACGCAATTTCTTCTATAGTACTACCTAGAATCGACATATGATCATATCCGATGGACATTATAACAGAAACCAAAGGTTCTAAAACATTAGTTGCATCATACCTGCCTCCGAGCCCCACTTCAACTACGGCGATATCTACATTTTCTTCTTTCATATATAAAAACGCCAAAGCAGTCAACATTTCAAACTGAGAAGGCACCTCTTCGCCTATATTTTTCATAAAATCTATTTTTTCTTTTAAGATTTCCACATATTTTGCAAACCTTACATTCTCTATTTCTTTGTTGTTTATTAAATATCTTTCCGTAATATTAATCAAATGTGGAGAAATATAAGTACCCACCTTATATCCGGATTCTATTAAAATATTTGAAACCATAGCAGAAACGGAGCCCTTACCATTCGTTCCTGCAACATGAATAGCCTTTAATCCCTTATGAGGATTACCAATAAGTTTTAATAAGTTGTTAATACGGCTAAGTCCGGGGTTGCAACCGCCTTTCAGCTCTGTATCTATATATTTCAATGCTTCGATATAATTCATTATTTTAACCCCTTTTATTTATGCTTTCAATTTTTTCCGAAACCTTTTCAAATAAATCTTTATATTTTTCCTTTTTTTCTTTTTCTTCGTCTACAACATTTTTAGGCGCCTTTTTAATGAAATTTTCGTTATTCAATTTTGCATCTACTCTTATAAGTTCGTTCAGAAGTCGCTCTTTTTCCTTATTTAATCTTTCCAATTCTTTGTCTTTGTCAATCAACTCAAAAAGAGGTAAAAATATTTCGGCTCCTTCCATAATAATAGATACTGAGTCTTCAGGTACCTTTGTTTTATCTTCAATTAACAATACTTCTGAAGAAAATCCTAATCTCTCAATATAGTTTTTCCCCTTTATCAAAGCCTGTTTTACACTGTTATCATAGGCGTAAATCATTGTCTTTGTTTTTCTTGAAGGTACAACGTTCATTTCTGATCGTATATTTCTAATTGCCTTGATGCTGTCCATTACTATTTCCATGTTTCTCACTTCAAGTGGTGCTTCCAGTTTTTCATCATATAGAGGCCATTTGCTTATTACGATTGATTCGTTGTCTTTAGGCAAACACTGATATATTTCTTCTGTAATAAAAGGCATATAAGGATGCAGTAATTTCAAAGAAGATATAAGCACATGTATTAAAGTTGATTGGGCAGTCTTCTTAGATATAACATCCTCACCGTATAATCTTTGTTTCGCTAATTCAATATACCAATCACAAAATTCAAACCAAATAAAATCATATATCTTTTGTGCTGCTATACCTAATTCAAACTTTTCCAGGTTGTCTGTTACCTCTTTTATTAAATCATTCAGTTTGCTTATTATCCATTTATCTGAAACTTCGTGGTATTCCTTGTATTCTTCAAATGGCACCTCTGTTTCTGCTTCATCTAAATTCATTATTACAAATCTTGAGGCATTCCAAATCTTATTTGCAAAATTACTGAAAGCTTCTACTCTCTCCCAAAAGAACCTCATATCGTTCCCCGGTGAATTACCTGAAATCAGATTGAACCTTAAGGCATCTGCACCATATTTATCGATTACATCAATAGGATCTATGCCGTTTCCTAATGATTTACTCATTTTTCTTCCTTCTGAGTCCCTTATTATACCGTGAATTAGAACATGATCAAACGGTTCAATTCCTGTACTCTCTAAAGATGAAAAAATCATCCTGGCTACCCAGAAAAATATGATATCATAACCTGTTACCAAAACGCTCGTTGGGAAAAAGTATTTAAAATCTTCAGTTTCTTCAGGCCAGCCTAAAGTAGAAAAAGGCCATAATGCTGAACTGAACCATGTATCCAAAGTATCCTCATCTTGTTTAATGTTAGTACCACCACATTTCGAGCACTCTTTCGGCTCACCTTCTGAAACTGTAATCTCACCGCAATCCGCACAATAATAGGCAGGTATTCTATGGCCCCACCAAAGTTGTCTTGAAATACACCAATCCTGAATGTTTTCCATCCAATTATAGTAAATCTTTGAGAATCTATCGGGAACAAATTTTACCTTTCCCTCTTTTACCACATCAATGGCAGGACCTGCTAAAGGCTTCATGCTGACGAACCACTGTTCGGAAAGAATAGGTTCAATCGTGGTATTGCATCTTTGACAATGGCCTACATTGTGCACATGTTCTTTAACTTTAACCAACAACCCTTCACTTTCCAAATCTTCAACTATCTTTTTTCTTGCTTCATATCGATCCAAACCGCAATACTTACCACCAAGCTCGTTAATAGTGCCATCATCATTAATCACCCTGGGCATAGAAAGTCCGTGTCTTACAGCAACTTCAAAGTCGTTGGGATCATGTGCGGGTGTGATTTTTACTGCACCTGTACCAAATTCCATATCAACATATTCATCCTCTATAATCGGTATTTCTTTATTCAATAAGGGTAAAATTACAGTTTTACCTATTAAATCTTTGTATCTTTCGTCTTTTGGGTGGACTGCCACTGCCGTATCTCCGAGCATTGTTTCAGGTCTTGTAGTCGCTATTTCGAGATAACCTTCTGAATCCTTCAGCGGATATTTTATATGCCAAAAATGCCCTTTTTGTTCATCATAAATAGTTTCAATATCAGAGATAGAAGTTTTACAGTTTGTGCACCAGTTTATAATTCTTTCGCCTTTATAAATCAATCCTTTTTTATATAAATCAACAAATACTCTCTTTACTGCCTTTGAACAAACTTCATCCAAGGTAAACCTTTCCCGGGACCAATCACAAGAGCTTCCCAATTTCTTTAATTGGTTTACAATTCTTCCACCATATTCCTCTTTCCAATTCCACGCTCTTTCCAAGAATTTTTCCCTTCCTAAATCTTTTTTCGTCTTACCTTCCAAACCTAGCATTTCAACAATTTTTGCTTCTGTTGCTATACTCGCATGATCAGAACCCGGCAACCAAAGCGTAGAATATCCCTGCATTCGTCTCCATCTAATCAAAATATCTTGAATAGTATTATCAAGGGCATGCCCTAAATGGAGTTGGCCTGTTATATTTGGTGGCGGAATCACTATTGTATACGGTTCCTTATTTTTATCGATTTCCGGTGTAAAGTATTTATTCTCCTCCCAGGTTTTATAGAGCCTCTCCTCAACTTGTTTGGGATCGTATGTTTTTGCTAAATTTTTTTCATCTTTCATTTTAACTGCCTCCATTTAAAAATATAAAAGCCCTTTATCCATAAAAGGACGAAGGGCAAATCCGCGGTACCACCTTAATTCCGGCTAACACCGGCTCTTTACACTGTAACGGGCAGACCCGCCTGTATCTACTGAATTCAATACAGGAGCTCC
>CAYXAT010000062.1:0-9889 GCA_964462065.1 uncultured Clostridiaceae bacterium
ATCCGCATCTGAACGATATTTTTATCGCTGACAACTTAAAGCTGCAGTTAAATGGAATAAGTGGACGTCCTATCACCACTGTGATTGCCCCAATGGGTTTTGGGAAGACAACTGCGATTAATTGGTGGGTAGAAAGGAAGAAAAAGAGAAATTCCATTATAGTTTTACGCCAAATGATTTTGGCAGACAGCATCTCTGATTTTTGGAATGGATTTTGTAAGGCCTTGAAGAAATTTCCGGAGTTGACCGAACAATTAAAGATTCTTGGTTATCCTAAAGATGAATGGGCTCTTTTAATGTTAGCCGAGTTTTTAGATGATACATTTTCAAAGATTGACAGTCCTCTTTATTTTATTATAGATGACCTCCACATTTTAAATGAGCCAACCTTGTCAGCAATGCTGATTTTTCTTACACGCAGTTTACCGGATCGTGTACATATCATATTACTGTCCCGCAATCAGATTTTTAGTGAAAAGGATCGTATGCTTCTTGGTAACCATTTGCATGAAATTGGTGTTAACGATCTGCGGCTGGACAGACAGAATATTGCGGCTTATGCACATCAATGCGGACTTGCAATACCTGATGATGAACTAAGTACCCTTACGAACCTTAGTGAAGGCTGGATTTCTATAATTTATCTTAATTTTAAATTTTATGTCTGCAATGAAAAATGGCTTGCAAATTCCCTGGATATTTTATCATTAATAGATGAGGTGCTTTTAGAACCCTTGCCGGACAGGCAAAGGGAGTTTTTGATTCTTTTAGGCATGACGGACGAATTTACATATGAACTGGCGGTATATCTATGGCAGGGTGAAGACACTGCCCGGCTGCTTGACTCCTTTACCAAAAATAATGCGTTTATTACTAAAAATGAAAATAATATTTATCGTTATCACTATATACTTCGTGAGTGTGTAAGGCAGAAATTATCCGAAAGGTCGAAGGATTATAGACAGAAAAGCTATCAAAGGTTAGGACAGTGGTATTTGGAACATGACGAATTTATTCTGGCCTATGCTGCTTTTGCCAAAGCAGTGGACTGGGACGGGCTGCTTAATGTATTGGAAAAAGATAAAGCAAAAAGTTTAAATTCAGAGCATAAACAGGATTTTTCCGGTTGGCTGAAAGAATGTCCTGAAGAGATTTTATTAAGGCATCCATCTGCCCTGACTGCATGCATGGTGAAGAATTTTTCTTTTCATAATATATCAGAAATTAAACGTTTGAAAAACCTTCTGCTCAAATCACTGGAACAGGATGTCCTTCTGTCCGGTCAGGAAAGGGACAACCTTCTGGGTGATGCGGAGGTTTCAGAAAGCTTTCTTTGTTACAATGATATATCCGCTATGAGTGCTTATCATAAGAGGGCCTGCGGCCTGTTGAACCGCCCTTCTTATAGTATAGACTCTAAAGGGTCATGGACTTTTACAGCACCATCGGTGCTTATGATGTATCATAGAGTTGTGGGGCAGGCAGACCGGGAGAACACTGAAATGAAAGAATGTATGCCTTACTATTATAAAGTTTCAGACGGACATGGCAGCGGGGCAGAGCATATCTTTGAAGCCGAATTGTTGTATGAAAGGGGTCTTTTGTACGACTCGGATATTGAAAACAGAATAGCATTGTCTGAGGCTGTTCAGAAAAACCAATTCAGTATAATGCTCTGTTGTAATTTTTTATCTATGCGTTCGGCACTTCTTAACGGTGACTTTAGCAGGATTAATCAAATCATGGCAGATAGCAGGGAATGTCTGCTTAAGGAGCGCCAATACGGGCTCCTCGGCACACTGGACATGTGCCAGGGTTTTGTTTATGCACTTTTATGCTGTCCTCAACTTGCGCCGGGCTGGTTTTTAAAGGGGCGTTTATCCGAGACAACGGTTATGTTTCCTGCCACTCCAATGCTCCAGACCTTTTACAACCAGTTATTACTGGCGCTGGGGGAATGGACGCAGATTATCGCAAGGAGAAAGGAATGTGAAAATCTATACGGGGTTTATAATAATATCTTGTGCGGGATCTGGCTGCATATTCAGCTCGCAGCAGCCTTTGGCAGAATAGGGAAAAGGCCGGAGGCATTGGAAGAACTAAAATTGGCATTAGATATGGCTTTGCCTGATGGTATTATTATGCCTTTTGTTGAAAATGAATATTATATTACAGATTTCCTTAAGGAATTGCAATCTGAAGAAATTTATAAAAAAAAGATCAGCAAAATATTAGTTTTGGCCGGCAGGTTCAGAGATCAAAGGGTAAAGATTTATTGCGAACACTTCGCGGATAATGTCGCCTGCGGACTTACCGGACGTGAATATGAGATTGCTAAACTGGCGGCGCAACGCAAAACCAATTCTGAAATTGCAGAAGAGCTCCATCTGGCTAACGGGACAGTGCGAAATCAGCTTACAAAAATATTCGATAAATTAAAAATTACCGGAGATACAAAAAATAAGCGTCTTGAGTTGGAAAGTATTCTAAAAATACAAAAATAATGACAAATAGTCACATTACATGATAAAAAACTCTGCTGTATAGTAAATTATATGGCGGAGTTTTTCTATTTTGACGGGAGTGATGGCATGAAAGGACTGCCGATTATTTGTGCAGAGCCCATGGAGGATGGAATTCTACTTGTAACTTTTGATACAGGAAACAGCATAACTTTGGACATGAAACCCGCTTTTGGGGGTTTTAGGTTTGGGGCTTTACAAAGTCCTGCAATCTGGAAGACAGCGGATACCGATGGGAGCTTTATCCATTGGTATAGAAATGGAACACCTGTGGCGGAGCTTGCTTATAACGAAATCGTGAAAATGACTCTTGGGGAATCTTATTGAAGCGGAGGTGTGTATAAACAGTATGGTTAAAAATAATTGTTTCTAATTAATTTAATAAAGGGGATGAAAAATTCTATGAGGCGTAAAATTATTTGTCTATTATTATCATTCATCATGATAGTCGGTCTTATTCCTTCTTTTAATACAACCGTACATGCCGCAGCAGCAGATGCAGATATGGATGCTCTTGCCGCTTTGGGAATTGACAGCAGCGAAGCGCCGGAAGGCTATGATCCATACAGTACGGACAATCCTTACGGGAGAAACACTATCCAGGTTTCGCCGGTCAGCGAATTATATAAGGTTGGTCTGGATAAAAAGACACAATATGCTGAATCTTATAATTACACTGAAGGCTTTTTTCAAAACGGCGGGAATACCGACTTATATACAAAAGAAAATGATAATGTAGGCTTGCAGTCAGTATTATACGGTCATGATAAGTGGAAGAAAGACGAAGACTATATCATGACGAATGGCGTGGCTAAAAGCTTATTCAATAATGGTACAACCACTACAAAAGGAAATTATACACTGATAAGCTCAGGTACGATAAGCAACACTGAAGCTTCCAATATTCCGGGAAATGGTTATTTAAAGGAAGCCAACAATGCCTATACAGAGTTTGATGGCTTTAAATATGCCATGTCCGCCGTAATCACGGGAAACTTTAATGGCAATAAGGAAGGGCTCAGGGCTCAGACAGCTATGATTTATACTGCTGAATACAGTAAAAACGGCGGTCTTTATCTGCGATTCGGCAATACCATTTCAGGGGATTATGGTTTAAGCGCAAAGGAATTGTTAAGTACAGGTAAAGAAATAGGTAATCCGGATTTAAAATATGAAGGTGAGCTTGTTGAGAACTTTGCCGAGAACCCTTATCAATTGCGAAATTATCTTCAGGTGTCAACAGGTGACTGGAATAATGACGGTCTTGACGAGGTAGCCGTTTATATTCCGGAGAAAGGAAACTCACGCATTGTTATTTATGCATTGCAACTGACAGAAAGTGATGATAAGACCGTGGCATTTATGAATCCCGATAAGTGGAAAGTTGCGTGGACTTATTATCTCCGTGAGGGCGATGTAGTTTCCAATATGGTCTCTTTTACTAACGGAGATGTGAATCAGGATGGTATAGATGATTTGGCAGGTACCTGGGGTTATTATTACGGACCGGAGCAGAATAAGGGCTCTAAGGCAGTAGTGATGTTTGGAGATAAAGGTTCTAAAATGCTGCAGAAATCTCAGGAATTCGATCTGACTTACGGAACTTCCAATATTGTACGCGCATCCTTTGCTTTCGGAGATATGGCCGGTGCCAATAGCAAGTCACTTATACTCAGCGGACAATCTGATGCGGATCTCAGGGCGGGAAATACGCAGACACGTTATGTTGCGCTTTATGATTGGAATGGCAATTCTTTTGTTTCAAATATAAAGCAGAATTTTAATCTGTTTGAACATGACGGAGATAATTATACCTGGACAGTCATGGGTACAAGGACAAAATCGCAAAAAGATAAGTTTTATTCTTTGCCTTTTTGTGTGTCCAATACGGCAGTTATCAGCCGCGGTCTTGGCAACGGCGGTGATTTGCTTTATTTTGACAGTCTTATAATAGAATATACAGAGGACGGGCTGAATCTTAAAGAGGCCTGGGATAATACTTCCGCCATGCAGAGTAATGCTAACAATTGTGTCGATTATGTCGAGTATGATGGAGTGGCAGGAGATCTGACAGGGGAAAACGGGGCTTCGACCTTTATCACCATGACACAGACCCTTCCGGATAATAATCATGAAGCAACGGCTAGCTATACAATTACAGGAACGGTTACATTACCAAAATATGTGGTTAAAAGTTATTATAAAAACTGGTTTTGTAAAATTTTTGGCATAAAGAGTTACCGTATTGTGCAAGAAGGGACGATAACAACCACATCTAATCAGAAGATAGAAGTTAAGTATCCAAAGCTTGAGATGGGTAAGGCTTATATGGTAACGGCAATTCCGGGTTTCGGCAGTGAAAATGAAATTGTTTTTACGCCCCAACGGGAGGAAGAGGATTTTTCAACGGGTATCTGCCTTGCCAATACAGATAAGGATTCCAGCTATATGAGTTATAGCGGCAGGCACTATTTTACTTACACAGATCCCAGGGTTTTGACTGTTCTGGCTTCTCCGCCTTATTTTAAGGATCTTTTAAACAGGGATGATTTATCCGGTAACTATGGAGAATCGACAACCAGTTATTCATCAACAAAAGGTTCCGGCTCAGGCAGCACCTCATCGGTAACTATAAGTGTGGGTGCTTATGTTTCTTACGAGCAGGATATAACTGTGTTCGGTGTCACCGTGGCTTCTGTGGAAGCGGAAGCTGTTATAAAAGCAGGATTTACATGGGATGCGGAGACTACCAGCACACTGGAGCAAACCATAACATATACGGCAGCTTCCGGTGAAGATATGGTAGCCTTTTATTCCATACCCATGGAAATTTATGAATACACATCTTATGTTCCTGACGGAGAGGGTGAATATGATGAGGTCCTGACGACAGTCAATATCCCCCATGAGGCTGCGGTCAGACTGCTTTCATTAGATGAATATGAATTTATCGCAAAGGATTACAGTGTGTTGCCTAAAATAGCTGTCAATGTTTTAACTCATGAGATAGGGGAGCCTTCAACTTATCCTTCTAAAACAGATGGATACAAAGTACTGGCAGAATATGATGATGTTCCATCGGCAGTTGGATTCAGCAGTACAGAGGGCGGTTCCGCCATCGCTCAGGAGATTGCCATGTCAACGGAAAAGAGCAGTGCCTTTACAGTATCCGGCGGTATCGAAGCAAAAGCGGGAGCAGGGGCCGGTGGTTTTAAGGTTGGAGTGATAGCAGGTGTGGAAGGCGGCGGAGGCAGCGTGGAAATTTCCACAAACGGAAGCTCTTTTACCGGGGAACTGCAGAATATGCCTATAGAGGCTCAACCCTATGGCTATGGAATGAATTGGAGGATATTTTGCTATATTTACAGCAATGCAGGTTCCACATTTCCTGTAGTAAGCTATTTAGTAAGTGATGTTCATAATCCGCCTGCTTTACCTGAAGATTTTAACCAGAACACAGCGGAGACCTCCTCTGACTCTATAACTCTTGATTGGACTTATGACAGCACTATTGCGGGTTTCAGGATCTACCGTTATTATGAATTCCCCGAGGGTTCAGGCAGTTATGAGGTCGCCTTTGTGCCTTTTAATAAAGGTGTTAAGGATGACAAAACAGGTGCATATCATTTTAGTTATGTGGATGAGGGGCTTAATCCTTATTCGGAATATAAATATCAAATCAAATCCGTCCGCGGACTTGATCCCAAAGAGAGCATCTACAGTGAACCGCTGATTTGCAGGACAAAAACGGAAGTGGGATATCCGGTTATAGACCTTACGGGACTTGATGATGAAGGGATATTGCCTATTTACCCTGACGCTGACAGCACTGTGACTCTTGATATAAAGGATAAGGATAGTTATAACGCCTTTGATTATCAGTGGCAGAAATTGTTAGGGGGCGGTTTTGTCAACCTACCGGGGCGTACTTCCGAAAGTTTTACTATTAAAAACGCCGGTGCTGCTGATGATGGTATATATCGCTGCCGTGTGAACACTATATATTATGATGAAAATGCTGCCCAGGAGTATTATATATCCGCATATTCGGATTCTTTTTCCACCGTCTACAGAAAGCGTACTTCAATAGGCAAACTAACAGCCTCGGAAAAAATAAACGGGACGGAATCTATATTGAATGCCGAAATTGAGTTATATTCCGGCAACAGGGGTCATTCTGCGGCACCTTCAGGCAATGTTACTTTCATGATAAAAGGAACGGATTACTTATACAGCGAAACCGTCAAGCTTGACCAACAGAGCGGAACAAAACATTTCGAGGATTTAAATGAATCAAAGTTATATTCAACGGCTTCTCTTACAATCCGTGGATTGGCAAAGGGAGTATATACTGTTACCGCTTACTACACCGGCAGTAAAATATTTAAAGACTGCGATATTTCAGAAGAAACATTTGTTGTTATAGGTAACGCTGAAGCATATAAGTTAGACCTTTCAGCTGAAGAAAACGGCGAAGGGATTACGAAGTTCATTTATGGGGATTCAGTATTTTCCACTGTATTCCGAATAGGAAAGGATTCCGGCGGAAAGATTACTTCTACACCGGTGGATGAGGCTGCATTTAAGCTTAGGAATATCGGCGATGAGATCGGTACTGATTTTACATCCGGCAGTCTGACACCTGCTATTGGAAACTACGCTATAGAAGCTTATATTGATGGCAATGTTATTGCATCAAGGAATTTCACTGTATCGAAAAAACCGATTACTGTTTGGGCGGAAAATAAATCGAGCGTTAATGCGGGAACTGTATCTTCCAACCAGCCTGCAATCCGGTGCAATGATATAGGTTCGGATGATTTGCAAGACCTGAAGCTTGCATTTGTCACCATAAATTCAGCGGGCAATTATATTAATCTAAATGATGACACTGAGCCGGGAAACTATAAAGTGACTGCCTGTGCAAGCAAGGATACGCCTGAGGACCTATATAATAATTATAATATAACCTATGTATCCGGAAACTACACTATCATAGGTCTTACCTACTGGATGGAGGTTTTTGCGGCGCTTTATACCTCTGATGGGTCTACCAGGCCTGTGGGAACCGCGGGTATTACAAATGAGACATCGGCTAAAGTGAAATATTCATCAGGGAGTACAATAGTCCTGTATGCAGCACCTGAGGCAGGCTTTGAGGTTGATAAATGGACTGCTGATTTTGACGGTCCGCCTGACAAGACACAGACAGGTGGCAACACATTTACCTTTGATACTCAAGCATGTGACGTGGCGGTAACTGTTACTTTCAGACCGTCTCAAATAGGGTTGACAATTATCGCAAGTCCAGGAGCCGGAGGGATCATAAGCTGCAGTGACCCTACTTTTTCATCAGGTGCTATTGTAGGTTTCGGTGCAGAGTTTGAATTCAAAGCTACACCGGCAGTCGGTTACCATTTTAAAAACTGGAGGATTATAAGCGGTGCTAAAACAGAGACAAAACAAGGTACCTTTGGTGATGACGGCTCCAATGAACTGACTGTAACCGTAGGTGATGCATCAACGATAGTTTATGCTGATTTCGAGCGGGACGGCTATAGGCTGGTCCTTTCGGGAGATATAAATGCATATTATTGGTACGATAATGATAATGATCCTTCCACGGAAGATATTAAAAAGTTTGTTATAAGCGGCGGGGTTGTACCCGGAGACACCAAGGTTATTGTTGAGCCGAAAATAGGATACAGCGCAGCGGAAGACGTATCTTTTGTTCTAAACGGTGATGAAACAGGGGAAAGCACAAGCCTGCAATTTATAATAACTGAAGATAGTTCAGTAAACTTGCAGACCATAAGAAATAAATATAAAGTGACATTAGCAGCTGAAAATGGTTATGTCACTGCAAAGGTGGACGGTGTTCTAAAAAATGCAAGCGAGTTGAAATCCATATCAGGCGGGACAGCCATTGTGTTTGATGCCGAAGCAAAACGCAGCTATATATTTGATCACTGGGAGGTAAACGGCGCGGAATCCGGCAGAAATGAAACCCTTACCATATCCGAATTAGGCGAAAATGTAAATGTAGAAGCGGTATTTATAGATAATACCTCATATACGGTCAAAGCGGATGTCAGTAATACAAGCCGCGGCAGCATGAAATATACTTTATATGATATTTACGGTGAGCCGGTAGACGAGTCTACGGCAATGCCTGAAGAGCTTACGGTGTATGAAGGCGAATCAATCGTCCTGATTGTAAGCGTTCTACCGGGCAGTATGGTAGAACAATGGCAGGTGAATGCCGATAATATTTTTACAAATGAAAAAACTTATACTGTGGATGGAATAGATGATGACATAAATGTTATGGTTTATCTGAAAGCCGCAAGTAATTATTTGGTGTATTATGCGGCGGAAAAGGGAGATAAGGACGATATAAACGGCACTTTATCGGCAAAAATGGAGGGTAAATCCTTTGACAGCGGTGAACTATGCTATGGAGGAAGCAGCCTGAAGTTTAAAGCAACGCCGGACAGCGGCTATATGCTCGATTATTGGACTGTTACAGAGGGAATCCCAGGGGACCCGGAAGGCGGGGCAGTCGAGGATGAAAACGGGATAATTAAGGTGGAGCCTATACTTGACGTGGATTCTTTATGGAAGCACCTTACAGTCAGAACGTACTTTTCTGAACTTCAAACGAATACAGTAACTCTTGCAGTGTATGATTCAGTGTATGGTGATATTTGCGACTCCAATGGAATCCCGGAAATAGTTTATATCACCCCGATAGAACCGGATGATGACGGTTCACGAAGCAGTGTTGCAGGAAAAGTCAGAGTCGGCGGGACAGTGAAAATGACGTTCAAACCGTCAGCCCGTTATGATATAAATACGGAAAGATTAAGGGATATATTTGAAGAGCAAATCAATGATGATGCCTTGCTGCAGATTGAAAAGGCCGAGATAGACGGCGATAGTGTATATACTGTCACTGTGTTCAATTTAACCCGGGACATTAACCTCAGCAATGAAAAGATTTATTTCAGGGTATATAGTATTGATGTTGAGGATAGTGAACATGGAAGCATAACTGTCGATTATAATAAGGCAGAAAAAGGCGGGATTGTTACCATAACGATTGCACCGGATAGCGGCTATGAATTAAAAGCTATAAATAGCAATCTTGATTTGGAAATTACCCCATCAGATACCAATGAGTATGAGTATACCTTTGAGATGCCAGGTAAAAATGTGACAATAAGTGTGGAATTTGAAAAGATATCCTACAATGTCACATCGGCTGAAAGTCTCAACGGCAATATTAAAGCAGACCGGAAAAAAGCGAAAGCGGGAGATACCGTAATTATAACAGTCACGCCTGACAGCGGTTATGAGTTGAAATC
>CAYXAT010000063.1:0-9789 GCA_964462065.1 uncultured Clostridiaceae bacterium
TGTCTTCCGATTCTTCATTCATAAAAGCGGCTATTTCTGCAATTTCATTAATTGCATCGTCCTTAAAGATAATATCTATTCCTTCAGTCGATAAAAGAGCTTTGTATTGTTTTGTCAACGCATTTTCAGGTTTCGTTAATATTTCAATAAAGTTGTCTTTAGTCAGGCTGCTTAACTCGACTCTTACAGGAAATCTTCCTTGTAATTCAGGTATAAGATCTGAGACTTTTGAAATATGAAATGCCCCCGCCGCTATAAACAACATGTGGTCTGTTTTAACGGGACCGTACTTTGTCATAACGGTGCTTCCCTCTACTATTGGCAATATATCTCTTTGTACTCCTTCTCTGGATACATCAGGACCGTTCGAATAGCTTTTTCCCGCAATTTTATCTATTTCATCAATGAATATTATTCCTCTGTTTTCAGCTCTTTTTATCGCCTCATCAATTACACTGTCCATATCAATTAATTTTTGTGCTTCGATTTGGGTAAACATTTTTATACCGTCATCAACGGATACTTTTCTTTTTTTTAACTTTTTAGGAAATATACCGCCGAACATATCTTGAAAATTTATACTCATTTGTTCAAATCCCAACCCGGATAGCATATCAACAGTAGATAATGATTTGTCTTCTATCTCAACTTCAATATATTGATCCTTCAATTCTCCCTTTTTTATCTTTTCTTTAATAAAAAATCTGTTTGTCTTTACGCTATCATCTACTTCAGTGTCTTTTTCCGGTTCTTCTTCTTTTTCACTATAGTTGAATAGTGCTTCAAAGGGATTTTGCATTTTCGACTTCTTGCGTGATTCAGGAATCAAGGCCTCGGTGACTCTATCCAATGCCATATCATAAGCCGTATCTTTTACATCTTCCATCTTTTCTGTTTTAACCATTCTTATTGATACTTCGATAATATCTCTTACTATAGAATCTACGTCCCGTCCCACGTAACCTACCTCTGTAAATTTTGTTGCTTCTACTTTTACAAAAGGTGCATTGACCAATTTAGCCAATCTGCGCGCTATTTCGGTTTTTCCTACACCGGTAGGACCTATCATCAATATATTCTTTGGAGTAATCTCGTTCTTTATTTCTTCCGGCAGGAGGTTTCTACGGTATCTGTTTCTAAGAGCAACAGCAACAGATTTTTTGGCACCATCCTGCCCTATAATATATTTATTCAGTTCGCTGATTATTTGATTTGGTGTCAGTTCTGCCATTATAACCTCCTAAATCTCTTCAACAACGATATTACTGTTAGTATATACACAAATAGAAGAAGCAATTTTTAATGATTCTTCTACAATTTTTTTAGGACTCATATCAGTGTTATAAAAAAGTGCCTTTGCTGCAGCAATTGCATAATTGCCGCCCGATCCAACAGCTATAACCCCGTCATCAGGCTCTATAACTTCACCGCTTCCTGAAACAATAAGCATTGTATCTTTATCAAGGGCGATTAGCATTGCTTCAAGGTTCCTTAATATTTTATCTCTTCTCCAATCCTTTGCCAACTCAATTGCTGCTCTTTTTAAATTGCCTCCGTATTGTTCAAGCTTTTCTTCAAACTTTTCCGATAAAGTAAATGCATCGGATACTGAACCCGCAAACCCGACCAAAACCTTACCGTCATGCAATTTTCTTATTTTTCGAGCAGTTGCTTTAATTATTGTGTTTTGTCCTAAAGTTACCTGCCCGTCACCGGCAATTGCTCCTTTTCCGTTTTTTATGACAGCTACAATGGTTGTACCATTAAACATAGTAAACCTCCGTTTAATATCGTTATAATATTTAAAAATTTCACAATTATCATAACCTTTCCAATGAAATGGTATCATAATGATTATACATATTCAACTAAAAGCAAAACTAAGAAGTGGTATTAAGTTGCTTTACACACGTAACCTTTAGCAAGTATATATAATCACTGAAGAAAATGAATGCTATGCATATGTAAACTGTAACTTAGTTTTATCCGGTGTTTCATTGAATACCATATTTATTTAAAAGATTCTTTAAATCTTCTAAAGCTTTTTTCGAATAGTTCAGATTCTTTTCCTGTTTTGATTTGTATTTCATCGGCAATTCTTCCAATAACCCAAAATTGACATTCATTGGCTGAAAGTTCTTTTTATTTCTTTCGGTAATATAGGCACATAGACTCCCATGGGCCGTCGATTTCGGGAATACTACAGGACCAATACCGTTTATAATCCGTGCCATATTTAAACCTGCAATTATGCCTGAGGATGCAGATTCGACATATCCTTCTACTCCTGTTATTTGTCCGGCAAAAAATAGTTTTTCATTAGCTGTTGTTTGTAAGGTTGCCTCCATAACCTTGGGAGAATTAATAAAAGTATTCTTGTGCATAACACCGTACCTGACAAACTCGGCATTCGAAAGTCCGGGTATAAGTGTAAAAACTCTTTTTTGTTCATCCCATTTTAAATTAGTTTGAAAACCTACTAAATTATAAAGTGTGCCTTCTTTATTATCTTGCCTTAGCTGAACCACCGCATAAGGCTCTTTATTCGTTTTGGGATCACTGATACCTTTAGGCTTTAAGGGTCCGAATAATAAGGTTTTAAAACCACGGTTTGCCATGACTTCTATAGGCATACAACCTTCAAATACCACTTCTTTTTCAAATGTCTTTAACGGGGCTCTTTCCGCATTAACTAGCTCATTATGGAAAGTATTATATTCATCCGGGGTAAATGGACAATTTATATAATCATCTTGTCCTTTGCCATATCTGGAGGCTTTAAAAGCTATATCCATATCTATTGAATCATAGGTTAGTATCGGTGAGGCTGCGTCATAAAAATATAAATAATCCTTCCCTAAATACTCCTTTATACTTTGTGAAAAACCTTCGGACGTTAAAGGTCCGGTGGCTATAATAACATATTCTTCTTCCGGGATTTTAGTTACCTCTCCACTTATAATTTGGATATATGGATTGGATTTAATTATTTTAGTTATATCCTCTGAAAATCTTACTCTGTCGACGGCAAGTGCACCACCTGCGGGCACTGCATTTTCGTCAGCACATTTCATAACTAAGGAATCAAGCATTCGCATTTCTTCTTTTAACAAACCAACAGCGTTCTCCAGGCTATTTGACCTAAAAGAATTACTGCAGACTAATTCGGCAAAGCCTCCTGTATGGTGCGCAGGTGTCATTTTATCCGGTCTCATTTCATAAAGCTTGACCTTAATCCCTGCCTTTGCCAACTGCCAGGCTGCCTCGCATCCCGCCAAGCCCGCTCCTATTATATTAACAGCCATTATCTATCTCACCTACTTATTATCCGTAGTTTTTTTAAAATCGCATTTTTCGTTAATACATTTATAATCAATATTTTTGCCTTTTCCTTTTTTCAAAAGAATGCTGCCGCATTTCGGACATTTTTCCTTTGTAGGTTCATCCCATGTAACAAAGTCACATTTGGGGTAATTACTGCAACCATAAAACTTTCTGCCTTTTCTTGATTTTCTGATTATTAATTCCCCATCACATTTAGGACATTTAATTCCGGTGCTTTTTAATATAGGTTTGGTATTTTTACATTCCGGAAATCCGGGACATGCAAGAAACTTGCCGAAACGCCCCATCTTTATAACCATATTTCTTCCGCAATGTTCACATATCTCGTCACTAACTTCATCTTCTATCTTTATTTTCCCTATTATTTTTTCCGCCTTTATAAGGATTTCTTCAAAAGGCAAATAGAAATCCTTGATTAAATCAACCCATTCTTTTTCGCCTTCGGCGATGTTATCCAATTCATTTTCCATGTTAGCAGTAAACTGGATATTAACTATATCTCCAAAATGTTCTACTAAAAGCTCTGTTACGGTTTCACCCAATTCTGTCGGCAAAAAGAACTTTTTTTCTTTTACTACATATCCCCTTGCCAGTATTGTTGAAACAGTGGGCGCATAGGTGCTTGGTCTTCCAATTCCTTTTTCTTCAAGCGTTTTAACTAATGTTGCTTCTGTATATCTTATAGGCGGCTCAGTAAAATGTTGAGACGGGACAAGTTCCTTAAGTTTTAATATTTCTCCTACTTTTACTTCGGGAAGACTGATGTTCTCCTCTTTTTCATCCTTCTCCTCTTTATATAACGATAAGAAACCAGGAAATTTTAAAATACTTCCGCTTGCTTTAAAGTTATAGTCATCAGCTAAGATATCGATTGTAATAGTATCATATAGAGCCGGCTGCATTTGGCTGGATATAAATCTATTCCATATAAGCTGATATAGTTTAAATTGATCTTTGGTCAAAGAACCAACTATTAAGTCAGGATATCTGGCCGCTGACGTAGGTCTTATACCTTCATGTGCATCTTGCACTTTTTTGCCCGGTTTGTTTTGGGTAAAGCTTCTTTTATAATACTTTTCTCCAAACTTTTCAAAGATTACTTTTTTTGCATCATTCTTTGCTTCTTCGGAAATTCTTGTGGAATCTGTTCTGATATAACTTACAAGACCTACATTGCCTTCGCCTTTTATATTAATTCCTTCGTATAGTTGCTGTGCAATTACCATTGTTTTTTTAGTGGAAAAACCTAATTTCTTATATGCATCGATTTGCATGCTGCTCGTAGTAAAAGGATAGGGGGAATTCTTTTTCTTTTCTCCCTTTTTTATCTTTGAAACCTTGTATTCCTTACCTTCCAAGCCATTAAGTATTTCCTTCATTTCATTCTCGCTGCCGACTTCAATCTTTTTATCGTTCTTGCCGTAGAATTTAGCATCAATTGTTTTCTTACTTTTTTCAGGATATAGTTTGGCTATTAAATTCCAGTATTCTTTTGGAATAAAGCTCTTTATTTCATTTTCTCTGTCGCATATCAGCTTAACGGCAACAGATTGAACTCTTCCGGCACTTAGTCCTTTTCTTACCTTTTTCCATAGCAAGGGGCTGATTTTATATCCTACTAACCTATCCAATACTCTTCTTGCTTGTTGGGCATTTACTAAGTCCATATCAATTTTTCTCGGGTTCTTGATTGCACTTTGCACAGCTGATTTTGTTATCTCATTAAACTCAATTCTGCAAGCCTCTTCTTCTTTTATGTTTAATGGTTCAAGCAAATGCCATGAGATGGCTTCGCCCTCTCTGTCAGGGTCGGTTGCCAGAAAGATTTTATCACTGTTTTTTGCTTCTTTTTTTAATTTATCTAATATCTGCCCTTTACCTCTGATGGTAATGTACTTAGGTTCGAAATTATTATCGGTGTCTATCCCGAGACGGCTTTTTGGCAAATCCCTGATATGCCCCATGGTTGCCTCTACTTTATACTTTGAACCTAAAAATTTTTTAATAGTTTTCACCTTTGTCGGGGATTCCACTATTATTAAATTGTTTTTCATGTATTTCACCTTCTTTTTAAAGCATTACTGTTTTTTCATATATTATGAATTTATGCAATATAAAAAACACCTTCTATTTGTTTCAGATAACCTTGTATTTCCAACAACACAATTGCAGGCAATATCTTAGAGGGTTCTGCGTTTGGAATCTTTTCGATTATTTCGTCTGCTGACAATCCAGTGTCCTTTAACAAATCCGTTATTGATTTTTCTATATCACTAAGCAGCGGAGTTTGTTTATGAGGTTTTAGGTCTGTAAATCCATAGTACTCCTCTGTTATATCGGTAATTGAAAGCACAGGCTTTGCCCCGTTTTTGATTAATTCATTGGTACCTCTGCTATTGGGTGAATTTATATTCCCCGGTATTGCAAAGACATCTCTTCCTTGTTCCAATGCGAAATCGGCAGTTATAAGGGAACCGCTTTTTTTATTTGCTTCAACTATCAGCACGCCTTTTGACATACCACTGATTATTCTGTTTCTTGCGGGAAAATTTTGCGGAAGTGCCGCAAATCCTAACGGGTATTCAGAAACAATTGCTCCATTTTTTAATATTTCTATAGATAAGTTTAAACCGCTCTTGGGATAAATATTATTTAATCCGCAACCCATTACCGCAATTGTTCTTCCCCCGGCTTTTAAAGCGCCTTTATGAGCTGCGGAATCAACGCCTAAAGCCATACCGCTTACTACGGTAAATCCCGACTCTGCCATTTCTTTACCAAATTGGAACGCTGTTTTTAAACCGTATTCAGAGGCTTTCCTTGAGCCCACTATTGCCAACGAATTTATATCGTTTTCAATAAATTGCCCTTTTATATATAAAACCGGCGGCGGGTCGTAAATGTTTTTTAAGTTAAAAGGGTATTCATCATCATCAGTAGTATAAACAGATATATTATTCTCTTTCAATTTATTCATATATCTTTTTATTTTATCTATATCTCTTTTTTCTATTATCGTATCTATAGTTTTTTCATAGACAAGATTAGATTCAACAAGCTCTTTCCTACTGCATAAAAATACTTCTTTGGCATTGCCAAAGTATTCAACCAGTCTCATATATTTTTTAGGTCCGATACCGGGAAGTCCTGAAAGCCAAGCACAATAATTTCTGTCTTCCATATAAAACCTCCGTCTAATCATGGCACTTCAAAATGCTTACTCATGAAATAATACCATATATATTATAATAATGTAAAAAAATTAAATGTCAAAGTAACTTTATCAACTTTATTAATTAAATGAATAATACTTGAAGGTAATTGCTCTTTTTTATTGAATATATATTTAACACTTATATTTAGGAGCGATTTAATGATCTACAAAGTGCATTCATCTTCTATCTACGGTATAAACGGTTATATAGTCATTGTTGAAATTGATTTATCCAACGGTTTACCCGGCTTCGATATTGTAGGACTGCCGGATGCCACAATAAAAGAATCAAAGGAAAGAGTAAAAGCGGCAATAAAAAATTCTAACTTTCACTTCCCTAGCAAACGTATAACAATTAACTTGGCACCTGCCGATATAAAAAAAGAGGGCTCTGTTTTTGACTTGGCCATAGCTGCGGGTATTTTGGGAGCCAATCAATTTTTCGCAGGTAATAATATTGACAAAACAGTATTTTTAGGAGAGTTATCCCTAGACGGTTCGGTTAAGGGAATCAAAGGTATCCTGCCAATGTGTATGGAAGCAAAGAAGAACGGTTTTACGCGAGTAGTCACTTCAATAGAAAATGCCAGAGAAGCTGCACTGGTTAAAGGATTATCTGTATATCCCGTCAACAATTTAATTGAGATGGTCAAGTTTTTGAATAATGAGATACAAATAGAACCTGCTAAAAGCGATGTGGAGGACCTTTTATTAAATAAGTTTTGTGACATGGACTTTAAGGACGTTAAGGGCCAGCATAGTGTTAAGAGAGCCCTGGAAATTGCAGCGGCAGGGGCTCATAATATCCTGATGATAGGCACCCCGGGTTCCGGCAAAACCATGCTTGCAAGGAGAGTTCCCTCTATATTGCCTGATATGACATTTGAAGAAAGCCTGGAGGTTACTAAAATATACAGCGTAGCAGGTCTATTAAAAGAAAATGAAAACTTGGTTTTGCAAAGGCCCTTCAGATCACCTCATCATACAATATCAGCTGCATCTTTAACCGGAGGCGGAAGAATTCCAAAGCCCGGTGAAGTATCTTTAGCACACCATGGTGTTCTCTTTCTTGATGAGATGCCGGAGTTCCCAAAGCATGTCTTGGAGGTATTACGACAACCTTTGGAAGATGGCTGTGTTACAATATCAAGGGTTAATGGTACAGTTACATATCCTTCCAACTTCATGATGGTTTCTTCAATTAATCCTTGTCCATGCGGTTTTTTTGGCGATGAATCCGGACGCTGCACATGTACCGCATCGCAGATAAAAAACTATTTAGGAAAGATTTCCGGACCTTTGATGGACAGAATTGATTTACAGGTTGAGGTTAAACCGTTAAAGTTTCAAGATATGAGTGATAAGGCTGTATCTGAAAATTCCGAAACAATTAAAAAAAGGGTCAATAACGCAAGGCTTATTCAGTTGGAGAGATATAAGAACCAGGGGATATTCTCAAATTCACAACTTAAGCCAAAACATATGAGCATATATTGCAAAATAGGAACTAAAGAAAAAGATTTACTGAGGGAGGCTTTTGATAAGTTTAATCTAAGCGCGCGGGCATATAATAGGATATTAAAAGTTGCCAGAACCATTGCCGATTTGGAGGATTCCCGGGATTTGAATATAAACCATATAGCAGAAGCAATACAGCATAGAACTTTAGATAAAAAATACTATATATGAAACGTCACCTTATAAAATATAATTTTTAATTATTTCATGATATATGATTGGTGTATTAAATATTATATAAATTAATATCCATATTTACCGCTATATTCAAAAGCGTTCTTTATCAAAGTTATAACATTACTACTGTTATTGTTATCCACCAATATATCTACGATATCGAATCTGCTCATATAATCTGTAAGATTTTTATTAACAATATAATGTAATGCAGTCTTTATTATTTTCTTTTGTTTGGAATAGTTAACGAATTCTCGCGGCTGCCCATACTTATCCGTACTTCTTGTTTTAACTTCGATAAACACAATTGTATCACCGTCTGCTGCTATTATATCTATTTCTCCCATTTTGCAGCGATAATTTGTTGTAAGGATTGTATATCCATTAGCTTCCAAATATTTGACTGCAGTATCTTCACCGTATATGCCGAGGGATTTATTTTTATACATTGTTTTTCCCCTTATCTAAAGTGTAAAAGTTTTCTTTTATATTATCGTTTTTGCCTATTCATTTTCAGATATTCTCCGCTTTTTACTTATTCTTTTAATATTTAAACATTCTTTGTAAATGTTCTTCTATGTATAGGTAATAATCCGTATTTTCTTATACATTCAAAATGTTCTTTCGTTCCATAGCCTTTATGCTTGGCGAATCCGTATCCCGGATAAACGCTTTCATAAGAAACAATTATTCTATCTCTCTCAACTTTTGCGATTATTGATGCAGCAGCTATCGAGAAACTCCTGCAGTCACCTTTTATAATCGCATGCTGAGGAATTTTTATGTCCTTGAGGCTTTCTGCATCAATCAACAAAAAATCAGGTTTAATTTTTAAATTTTCTATTGCCTTTTTCATAGCTAAATGTGTCGCATTTTTTATGTTTATTAAATCAATAGTGGCTTCATCAACGATGCCTATACCGATTGCCAATGCTTCTTCAGTTAAAATCGAATAGAGTAGGTTTCTCTTTTTTTCCGATAGTTTTTTTGAATCATTTATTCCGGATATATCTTTTTTTCTGTCTAAAATAACTGCTGCAGCAACAACTGGGCCTGCCAACGGTCCTCTTCCTGCTTCGTCAATGCCTGCCACATTTATGTATCCCTTGTTATAATACAATTCTTCGTAGTCCCAAGACGGTTTATATTTCATATTTTCTTTTATAAATTTCATGTTATGTCCCTTTCCAAATGTTATTGAGGCTTTTCCAATGAGATTCTGCCCAACCTTCCGCTTCTAAAGTCATCAAGTATTAAGGCTGATACTTTATTAAAATCTATTTCGCCGCCGGCTATTATACATCCTCTTTTTTTGCCTATAATCTTCATCAGCTCTTCCGCCGAACCTCCATCATATTCTATTTTGTATCTATCAAATAGTTGAACCGAAAAGTCTTTCAATGCTTTTTCCAAAAACTTTGCGGTCAATTGGTTTGTATCCATTATTTCATCTTTGATGGCTCCGGTAAATGCTAAATTTTGTGCAACAATCTCATCATCGAACTTTGGCCACAGTATTCCCGGAGTATCAAGAA
>CAYXAT010000064.1:0-9777 GCA_964462065.1 uncultured Clostridiaceae bacterium
TTTTGGATATTTCCGTTCAATTACTGTCCGCATTTAAATATTTACATCTCAGAGGATTTATTTTTTGCAGTATTAATCCCGAAGATTTGTATATCGTTTTTGATGAAGGTAAAAGTCAATTAAAGATTGCCTCTCTGCCCTATTCTTTACACGCAGACTATTCAGTGGTAATAAACAAAGAGAGTTCCTATTTTAAAGCCCCGGAATCTTTGCAATACGGTATATACGATAGAAGCACAGACATCTACTTATTGGGGATCATGCTTTATCATATTTTCACCGGTGAGGATATCGGGGTATCGCATTTTGGGTTAAGCGCCTCTAAAAATGTCATAAATAATCAGTTATCACAAATTTTTAGGATAATTGAAAAATGCACAGCTACAAGAATTTATATGAGATATAATTCTATAGATGAAATAATAGATGATATAAACGGGATATTTAATAAAAACTATACTATAATCGATAAAAAATATATTGAGACTTTACCGGTTAATCCAACAAAACTGGTAGCCAGGGAAGATACTCTTAAAAGGCTGATTGATAACAGTCAAGGTTACTTATACGGTAATAAGAAGAAAAAGTTATCTGCTATAATAGGAGATTACGGTACCGGTAAAGGGGCATTATTAGAAGCATTTATGATCAGGTTGGGACTTGAAGGTGAGCACGCGGCGTACGCCGTGCTGAATGAAGACGATAAAGAAGATTACTATGCGATTAAAGTAATCATTAAAAGCATTCTCAAATATGCGGAAAAAGAATTAATAGATAAATATTTTGAACAATTATCAGTGTTGATACCGGAATTGGTAAAAACCAGAAATGTTAACCCCCTGGCAGATAAGACCGGCGGGGAGGATAAAACAATTTACAGATTGGGTAATTTTATATTGGAAACATCTCTTTTTAGCCCTTTTATTATTATTATAAAAAATTTTGAGTATCTGGATGTTAAATCAAGAAAAATTTTGAATTATGTTTTAATGATGCAGGGGAAAAGCAAAGTTCCATTTGTTGTTACCTTTCATGATGATATTTCACAAAAAGAAGCAAAAGAAAGTCTCAATCTTAATCTAAAAGATTTCGAGTTAGATATTGTAAAATTGTCTAAATATAATATTTATGAAACAGCAGAAGCCATAAGGATACTTCTTGCAATGGACTGTCCGCCCGTTGAATTTGCGGCAAAGGTCTATAAAGAAACAGAAGGCAACCCTTGCTTGGTTCACGAGACAATTTATGCACTTTTTTTGGATAAGCATATTCATACAGATAACAAGGGAAATTGGGTTTTTAAAGATGTGGATTTTTCGAAAATTCATTTATCAATAGATATAATTGAAATATTGCAAAACAAGATTAAAAAGTTAGAAACGAATAAAAAACATATATTGGATATTATATCAATATTTGATGACGCTGTGCCCACTGATATATTGGCGAGCATGTGTAAAACAGGTCTTATTGAGCTGACCCCTCTGCTCGAAAACTTAGTTTCTTTAAATATTTTAACAAGAAAATTAGATGAATGGGGGATCTCTTATTATTATACTTCTGTAGGTTTAAAAAAAGCCGTTTATGGGGCTATAAAACATGATATACGGACCGGATATCATGAAAAAGCATCAAGAATTCTTGAAGAAAAGTTTAAGATTAAAAGAGAAAATAAAAATGAATTAATTTTTCAGATGGCCAAGGGCGGAAGAGCAAAGGATGCCATAGAATATTTAATAACTATATCTGACGAGATGATAGAAAAGAATCTATATAAACAAGCAATCCGATACCTAAAAAGCAGCCTTCGCTTATTCGATGAAAAGTCTACAAGTAAAAAACGTGTTGAAATAAGTATAAAATTAGGGGATTTATTATACAAAACAGGGGAGTACGAAAAGTGCTTGAGGTACTATAAAATTGCAGAGGAATTCGTTTTTGTATCGGAGGAAAAGTATTTACTTACGGATATATATATTAAAAAAATATATGCCTATTACAGGCTGAACAACATAAAAAAATGTTTGGAATACTCCAGACTGGCCAAAAAGCAGATAAGAGAAATCCAATATAGAGAAGGTATGCTGAATCTTGTTTTGGCGTTAAGCGATTTATTAATATACAGAAGAAAAACTAATTCTATTATAAAAATAATGGAAAAAATATTAAAAAGCCTTAATGAAGAAGACCACTATTATTACGGAATGTTTATGTCCATATATGGCAAGGCTTTGCTAAAGAAGTCCAGGCATGAAGAAGCAATGGTGGTATTAAAAATAAGCGCTAAAATATTGGAAGAGCTTGAAGAGTATGAAGGACTGGTCGTTGCTCTAAATGCAATGGGTGTAATTTATATTGATTTTTATAATGAATATAAAAAAGCGAGGGAATATTTTGAAAAAACCTTGGCCATATCTCAGGAAATCAATAATATCAATCATATGATGTTATCTTATATCAATATTGCAGAAGTTAATAAGAATGAAGAATTGTTTGGAAAGAGCCTTAACTATATAAAAAAGGCATTGGACTTAGTTGAATACTATCCGAACATTTACACAAAGTCTATATTATATAATAATGCTGCAATGACAAATTTGGAGATGGAGAATTATGACAAATACATAGAATATATGGTTAAAGGCAAACCGGTAATTTTTGAGAACAAGGATACAGGAGAGGTAATCAACCATTATTACAGCAACGAGGCAGTTTTTTATTACAGCATGGGAATGTTTAAAGAAGCCTATGAAAACGTAAAAAAATCAATAGAAATATCTAAGGCCTGGGGTATAGTAATTGAACCTAATGTGGCTTTAGTTAATGTTCTCAGCAAAATAAAGCTTGGCGGTGAGATGAATTATCCTGAACTTAAAGAATCATGCCTATCTCTACTTAATAGTAAGAATTATAAGGTTGGCAGACTGGCTTGTAATAAAATTGCCGAATTGTATTTGGATAAAAATGATAAGGATGAAGCAAAGAGTTTTCTGGAGCTTTCGGCAAAATATAAAGAATATGTCAATACGCCAATCCTGGATATAGTATACAGGTATCTATATATAGTTGCGTCTGAAGACATAGATAAGGCAGGCCCTTTGACTAGCCTTGCGGAAGAATACGATTATTTAGATAATAACGAAATAAAGTGGAAGATTTATAAGGCCATCGGAACGGATTTAGCTGATAGCGGTGATACATTCGGTGGGCTAAAAAATCTGATTACCTCATTTAATCATTTAAGATTACTTATGGAGAATGTTCCTAAAGAATATAAAATACAATTTTTGAAATCACATAACAGGATTACGATAAAAGAAAAACTTGTCGCAGTCGCGCAAAAGATAACAGGACAAGCTGATATTGTCCAAAGTGTTGTATCCCTTTCCGATAGGAATGATGATATAGAGCATGAAATTAGCGAATACTTCGATTATAAAAAATTTAAAGATTTAATAATCAAGTATGAAAATGCCATAAGTAAAAGAAATGTGGATTTGAACGAATCAATGTTAGGAAAGTTTTTATTGGGTTTATTTGATAGAATAAACGGTTTTGGCATCGATATAGAAGATAATATAAAAAAGATGATGGAGGCTTTTATGGGCTTCACCCAAGCAAAGAATGGATTTTTGGCCATCACCGATGAAAATAACGAGATAAAAATGTTATATTCCAATATAAAAGACGAGAATATGGGTTTTTATAAATATATAATCGAAAAAGTTAAACAAGGCGAAGAAAGCATTATAATACCTGATGTTTTTGAATACAAAAAGAAAGCATATGGTTCATTGATACCTAAAGATATATCCGCGGTATTTTGCATTCCCATAGTGTCTTCCGACGCTGCCGATAATTTAAAGATGGAAAGAAGAAAAGGCGGCGGGGCAAAGAATATAAATGGGTATCTGTATCTAGATACAGATACCATCATAAACAACTTTTCCGATGAAACAGGGCATTTGTGTAAAAAAGTATCGAAAATTGCTTATATACTTATTGACAACTATAATTTGAAAATGGTAAACGCTTTTGATAAACTGACAAAACTTTATACGAGAAAATATTTTGAAAATGCTTTGTCAAATGCAATAGCAAAGGGTGGAGTTTTTTCGGTTATCATGGCTGATATAGACAGATTTAAAGCTGTTAATGATAAATACGGGCATCAGGTGGGAGACGAGGTGTTGGCCAAATTATCGGATATTATTTTAAAAAAGCTTAGAAAAACGGATATTTGCGGGAGATACGGTGGAGAGGAGTTTGTAATGCTTCTTCCCGATACCGACACGCAGGGGGCTTTACAGTTAGCCGAAAAGATTAGAAAGAAAATTGAAAACGCAAGCTTATTCTCCCATCACAGCCCGATAACTATAAGCATGGGTATCGCTACTTATCCTATTCATAGTACCTGGAGTAAGGACCTGATTGATAAAGCAGACCAGGCAATGTATTCATCGAAAGAAGCGGGGAGAAACAAGACAAAAATATACGATGAAAACTTAGTTAAATCTGACAGAAGGGTTAATAAGCTGGCCGGGATAGTGGAAGGAAATGTAGAAGAAGATATAAATAGGGTGGAAAACATCATTGAGGTATTAGAGATTGAAAGAAACCCAGAATCTTCAAAGAATGATAAGATGTTTGAGTTTTTGGGAAAAGCCATAAAAATGTCCGGAGCACAAATAGGTTCTATCTTTTTTATAAATGAACATAACGAGCCAATAAGACAAATTACCAGAAGAGGCACAATTCCGGCAACAATTAAAAATATGGATTACAATAAAAACTTATTGGAAAGGTGCATCCAAAGTAAGGCAGGGGAATACCTTATCGATTGGTCTAAAAATGCTGCTGTTGATGCAGTTACGGGGATGCCGGATTGGCAATCGGTTGTTATTATACCTATTACCAATGCAGGGAAGGTAAATGCAGTACTATATTTATCCGTATCGTTAAAAGAAAAGGAATTTGAAGCGGATACTTATAATTATATTAATACTCTTTGCAAAATAATCGCACCGATATTTTTATTATAAAGCTACAGATAGTTCAGTTATATAACCGGCAGTATTTATTAGAGGGGGTGAGATTATGCTATCAAAGGATAGAAGACAGGAAATAATAAATATTTTAAAAGATAATAATGAACCGGTATCAGGCTCGGTGCTTTCCAATAAGCTGAGAGTGAGCAGGCAAATAATTGTTCAGGATATTGCAATACTCAGGGCCTCCGGAATCAATATAATTGCCACTCCGGCCGGGTATATATTGCCAAATGATGAACAAGGTAAATTAGTAAAAATTATTGCATGTCATCACGATCGAAACAATACGAAAAAGGAATTGGATATAATAGTTGATAACGGGGGTAAAATAATTGACGTTATTGTTGAACATCCCCTATACGGAGAAATAAAAGGGAATTTAATGCTGTATTCAAGATTGGATATAAAGAAATTTATCAAAGAATATGAAAAGGATGATACAAAACCACTTTCCTTCCTTACGGATGGTGTTCATCTTCATACTATAGAAGTTCCAAATGAGGATTCGTATCAAAGAATTATAAATGAACTGAATGAAAATGGGTACTTGATTGAAAGCGAATAATATGCTATATTTTTTTCATTAGGCTGACAAGACAGGTGTAAATACATTATGGAGGCGGAATAAAATGAAAAAAAATTTCTCGGTTAAGGACTATTTTATCGATACGTTGGGTTCTATGGCATTAGGCTTGTTCTCTTCGCTGATTGTGGGGCTTATTTTAGAGCAAGTGGGATTAAAAATAGGCATCAATATTCTCGTTGATTTGGGTAGAGTGGCAAAGCTACTTATGGGACCCGCGATAGGTATAGCTGTAGCATCCGGCAGGAGGGTTCCTGCTTTGGTTATCTTTTCATCTGCCGTGACGGGGGCCATCGGGGCTGGAACTATATTTGTTAACGAAGCAGCTCAGTTTGGAATAAAAGTCGGAGAACCCATGGGCGCTTTTGTTGCAGCGGTTGTAGGTATGGAGTTCGGGCGACTTATAGCGGGGAAAACAAAGGTAGATATTGTTTTGGTTCCGTCTTTAGTGATAATAACAGGCGGTGCTGCGGGTAAATATATATCACCGGTGGTATCCGCTATCATGTCTGCTTTGGGAACCTTGATTAATAACGCAACGGTTTTAAGACCGGTTCCGATGGGAATAATAGTATCAGTAATAATGGGAATGGTGCTGACGTTGCCAATAAGCAGTGCGGCCGTAGCTATAGCCCTGGGACTCAAGGGTCTGGCGGGAGGAGCGGCAACAGTGGGATGCTGCACACAGATGGTAGGGTTTGCAGTGGCAAGCTATAGGGAGAATAAAATGGGAGGACTGATTGCCCAAGGGATAGGAACTTCAATGCTTCAAATGCCCAATATCATCAGAAATCCTCTTATTTGGGTTCCGCCAACTTTGGCCAGTGCAATATTAGGCCCCCTTTCCACAACGCTCTTTAAAATGGAAAATGTTCCGGAGGGTTCGGGTATGGGTACTTCCGGTCTGGTAGGTCAATTCGGAACCTTTGCGGCAATGTCCGGTATTAATGACGGTGGAATAATAATAATAAAAATGCTAATTCTGCATATAATCCTGCCGGCAGTAGTTACGTTATTAATTTCAGAATATATGAGGAAAAAATCCTATATAAAACCCGGAGATATGAAACTTGAGTTATAAATTAAACAGATTAAATTGAAAAGATAAAGTCTTATATGTATAATCTAACTAAAGTAGGGCAAGTAAACGTAATCACTTAGTTTAAATTTTAAATATGATTTAGGAAGCGGAAAACAAAGCTATAGCAATTGAAGCCGGTAAGTGTTTAGGAGGATAAAGGATGAAGTTTAAAACCATGTCGTTTAAGCATAAAGGATTAATTTTCATATTTGGCGTTATATTTATAGCCATTTTATTATTCGGTGCTCTATCGGGTTATATCATTGATCTTCAATGGTTTAGAGAGTTAGGATATACTGAGGTCTTTTTCAAAAAGATATTTACTCAGATAAAGTTTTTTGTACCGTCACTCATAATTATGTTTTCAATATTTTACATATATATGAGATCAATGAACGCCTATTCTAAAAAAAAGACCGGTATTTTTGTAAGTGAAGGAGAAAATAAGTGGAGAAATAAAATATTTATAATAGTTTCATCCTTACTTTCCGTTGTATTTTCCATAGCCTTTGTTTCTGAAGTGTGGTATGATTTTTTAATTTTTATAAACAAAACACCTTTCGACTTGAAGGACCCTATATTCGGATATGACATAAGCTTTTTTGTATTTACACTTCCTTTTTTAATGAAGCTATACGGCTTTTTATTAGGAATTATAATAGTTTTTGCGGTCATAACTGTTATTTTTAATGCAATAATTTTTATTACACCAAGGAAGACCAAAGAAGACTTTGACGATGTAATAAGATTTAAAGGTGTTAATAAAAGCAACTATAAAGATATTTTAAAAGCCGGCGGCAAACAGCTTTTCTTTTTAGGCGGCATTTTCTTTTTGGTTCTTGCTTTGGGGTTTTTTCTTAGAATGTTTAACCTACTATACTCTTCCAGAGGCATGGCTTTTGGTGGTGGTTATACAGATATTCACATAAGTTTGCCTTTTTACTATATTTATATCGGGCTGAGCATCATAATCGGTTTATCTTTCATGATTTCATCAAAAGGTAAAAACCTCAAAATAATAGTTTTCGGACCTTTAGCATTGATTTTGGCAACTTTGGTTTCAGGGATAGTTGGGGCAGCCGTTCAAAACCTTATTGTTACACCCAATGAGCTGGCAAAAGAAGAGAAGTATCTTCAGTATAATATAGACTATACTAATTATGCTTACGGACTTCATGATGTTGAAGTAAAGCAGTTTGGCGTCGCTCAGGATTTAATAAGAGAGGATATAGAGGAAAACAGTATAACAATAAACAATATTCCCGTTAATGATTATAAACCAGCTAAGGACATATACAATCAGATACAGGGGCTTAAGAACTACTATTACTTCTATGATATGGACATTGACAGATATATGATAAACGGCGAATACAGGCAGGTGTTTATTTCGGCCAGGGAGCTGCAAAGCGGGAATATACCGAAACAGGAAAGCGGAGGAACATCCTGGATAAACCGTTACCTCAAATACACTCACGGCTATGGTGTAGCCATGTCACCTGTAAATGAAGTTACTGCCTCGGGGCAACCGAGACTTTTTATAAAAGATTTACCTGTAATCTCCGAAACGGATATTAAGGTCGAAAGACCCCAACTATATTACGGCGAATTGGCAAAAGAGTTTGCAATAGTTAACACAAGGGAAAATGAATTTGATTACCCTTCTAGCAGCGGTAATGTTGAAACGGTTTACGAAGGAACCGGCGGAATACCCCTTACTTTTTCCAACCGTATAATGTTGGCACTGACTCAAGGTAAAATGAACTTCATATTATCCCAGGATATCAGTTCCAAAAGCAAGATACTTATGCATAGAGAAATAATTGAGAGGGTCAAAAAAATAGCACCCTTTTTAGCCTATGATGAGGACCCGTATGTTGTTGTAAGCGAGGGTAATTTATACTGGATAATTGATGCGTATACGATTAGTAACAGATATCCCTATTCCGAATCCATTGATGAAGGATCAGATGTTAATTATATCAGGAATTCCGTTAAAATCATCATAGATGCTTATAACGGCACAACAGATTTTTATATAGCCGATGATAAGGACCCGCAAATAATCACCTACGGAAAGGTATTTAAAACCTTATTCAAACCAATATCCGAGATGCCGCAGGATTTGCGGGCTCATCTTAGATATCCCCAAATGCTGTTTGATATACAAACGGATATATACAGCAGATATCATATAAAAAATGCAAGAGAATTCTATAACAAAAGTGATGTTTGGGATATTGCAACACAAATATACGGACCCAGTGGGGCATCAAGTGAAAGCGAATTTGTGGAATCATCCTATTTGATTATGAAACTTCCCGATTCCGATAAAGAAGAGTTTATACTTATGGTGCCGTATACGCCCCAAAGGAAAAACAATATGATTTCCTGGTTTGCTGTGAAAAATGATGGGGAGAATTACGGTCAACTAAAGCTTTATACTTTCCCTTCGGGCAAGATTGTGGAAGGACCCATGCAAATTGAGGGGATAATCAGCCAGGATGTAGCCATCGGTAACGCAATAAACTTGCTGCAATCCGGCGGTAACTCTCAAGTAATCAGGGGAAATATGCTTATTATTCCCATTGAGGATTCCATACTATACGTGGAACCAATTTACCTCAGGGCAAGTAATGCCAGTGCCTTGCCGGAGCTAAAAAAGGTAATAGTTTTTTATAAAAATAAGGTAGTGATGGAAGATAGCCTTGAAATGTCTTTGGCAAGAATATTCCCTCCGACTGCAGAAGAGGTACCTGTAAAACCCGAAAAACCAAAGCCGGATGTGTCCGTTACGCCGCCTGAGGATGCGGATACAATGGCGGAACTGATTGAATTAGCCAATAATATATTTGTTGAAGCTCTTGAGGCACAAAAAGAGGGAAATTGGGCTTTATACGGAGAAAAGCTGAATGAACTTTCAGGTATTTTAGAAAAGCTGAATGAGATTAAATAAAAATAGCCCTTGCATTTATAAAAAATAGCGGGTATAATTAAAAACAATATTAAAACCGTTGAAGAGGATTAGTAAATAGGCAACTCGGTAAAGAGAGCCGGCGGCG
>CAYXAT010000065.1:0-9726 GCA_964462065.1 uncultured Clostridiaceae bacterium
TTTAAGGATTTGTTTGGGGAGGTGGAATGCTGATGTTCGGTTTTACAGGAAAACTCTTAAGGGTTAATTTGACTGACAAAACAATCAAAAAAGAGAATCTTAATATCAAGGATGCACGGGAATACTTGGGCTCCAGAGGCTTGGGTACAAAAATAATGATGGATGAGGTAGATCCGAAAGTTGATGCTCTAAGCCCGGAAAACAAGCTGATATTTATGACGGGTCCATTGACAGGCACGTTCGCTGCTTCTGCAGGCAGATATGAAGTGGTTGCCAAGGCTCCCTTAACAGGAACTATAGGTGCTTCCAATTCCGGCGGCCATTTCGGTCCGGAGCTGAAATATGCCGGCTATGACGGTATTATTTTTGAAGGGAAGTCAAAAGAACCGGTTTATCTTTACATAAAAGACGATGTTGTTGAATTACGCGACGCATCCCACTTATGGGGCAAAGATGTATTTGAAACCACAGATACTTTACTGGGTGAAGTAGGAGATGATGCAAGAGTTGCCTGCATAGGCCCCGGAGGGGAAAAACAAGTCTTATTTGCCACAGTTATGAATGATAAGCATAGGGCTGCCGGAAGGTCCGGTCTCGGTGCCGTTATGGGCTCTAAAAATCTTAAGGCTGTGACCGTAGAGGGCTCGGGTTCCGTTGAAGTGGCAAAGCCGGAAGAATTCTTTGAAGCTTGCAAAAATGCCAGGCGCTTACTGAAGGATAATCCCGTAACCGGTGGGGGACTTCCCACATACGGTACTCAGATACTTGTCAATATTCTAAACCAAAGCGGAGGCCTACCCACAAGGAATTGGAAAGACGGCGGGGTATTTGAATTTGCCGAGGAGACCTCCGGAGAAACATTGACGGAAAAATATCTTGTTAAGAATAAAGGATGTTTTGGCTGCAACATTGGCTGTGGCAGAATAACCAGAATACCCGACGGAAAATTCAAAAGCATGGGTGAAGGACCCGAATATGAAGCAGGTTGGTCCTATGGCGCTGATTGCGGCGTGAGAAACTTGGAAGCCATCAGCAAAGCTAATTTCACATGCAATGAATTGGGCATTGACCCCATAACCATGGGTGCTACCATAGCATGCGCAATGGAAATGTACGAAAAAGGCATACTGTCTAAAGATGTACTGGGCAGAGATCTAACGTTCGGCGATGATGAAGGTATTGTTGAATTTACAAGATTAACAGGTTTAAGAGAAGGCTTTGGAGATATCCTGGCTATGGGTTCTTACAGAATGGCAGAGCACTTTGGTCATCCGGAGCTTTCCATGTCAGTGAAGAAGCAGGAAATGCCGGCGTATGACGGCAGAGTTCTGCAGGGTATGGGACTTAATTATGCCACGTCCAACAGAGGCGGATGCCACGTAAGAGGCTATTTAACCTCACCGGAAATTTTAGGAATACCGGCTAAGCTGGATCCTTTTGTGACCACAGACAAAGCCCAATGGCTAAAAACCTTCCAAGACTTGACGGCAGTAGTGGATTCGGCAGGCATTTGCTTGTTTACCACATTTGCTTTGGGACTTCCGGAGATATCCGAAATGCTGAGAACGGGTATAGGTCTTGAATACACCGACGAAGAAATACTGCAAATGGGAGAAAGAATATGGAATTTAGAGAAACTCTTTAACTTGGAGGCAGGCTTAACAAGGGCAGATGATACACTGCCTGACAGGTTACTCTATGAACCGATACCATCAGGTCCTGCCAAAGGTTTGGTTTCCCAGCTTGAAGTTATGCTGAAAGAGTATTATGAGATCAGAGGTTGGGACGAAGACAGTGTACCTTCCAAGGAAAAGTTGAAAGAATTATCAATCTATTAAGATATAAAGGGTAGCGAGCAGGTAAGGGCGGGCAGGAATGTCCGCCCCTACAACACCCTGCTATTCTTTGTGAAATTGCACTGCAATTCCGCGAAGAACTTTCTGCTATCGAAGCATAGAAAATCCTGAGACATGGCTCAAGATGATAACCCTATAGGCAAAATCATGTGCAGGACGATAAGGCTATAGACAAAACATGGCTTTGAATGATGTATTCATAGGCATGAGATAAGGCTGCAATTTGATATTGAATTAAGGCGGTTTTTATATGAAAGTATTATTCTTTGCATATATAAGAGATTACACGAATACAAAGGAAATGACTGTTGAATATTGTTCCACCTTAAAAGACCTTTTACTTAAACTATGCGAAATTTACGGGCCGAAATTTGAAAGACTCATTTTTAAAGGTGACATTATCAGTGACGAGATAATCATTTTGATAAACGGGAGAAATATAGTCCATTTGAGCGGTATTGACACTTTATTGTGCCCGGAGAATGAAATAAGCATATTCCCCGTTGTCGCCGGAGGATAATTCCCGGAAACTAATTGTTATGGACGGTGATGAATTTGTTTGAAAATTATCCAAAAGAACAAAGATACACTCTCTCGATATTGCAAGATTTGCAAAAAAAATATAATTATATCCCTAAAGAAAAACTTATTGAACTTTCTCAATATTTAGATATTCCCATTTCAAAACTCTACAGCATGGCAACCTTTTATAAGGCACTCAGCCTTGAACCTAAGGGTAAAAACATAATAAAAGTTTGTGACGGTACTGCCTGCCACATCAGGTCATCCCAAACCCTATTGGATGAAATAGAAAATACTCTGGGTATTAAACCCGGTGAAACAACCAAGGACGGTAAATTCTCTTTAGAAACCGTTAACTGTCTGGGCTCTTGTGCCATTGCGCCGGTAATGGTCATAAATGATAAGTATTACGGCAAACTCACCTCAGCCATGGTAAGGAACATTCTCAAAGAATACGGCGGTGATGAAAATGAATAGAACGGTTTATGTCTGCTGCGGCACCGGATGCCTGGCAAATAACAGCATGGAGGTATACAAAGAACTGAAAAAGTTCATTGAAGAATATGAGGTGAACGCTGAAGTTAATACAATGATTAAGGCTACGGGATGCAACGGCTTATGTGAAAAAGGACCCTTGGTTAAAATAGAACCCGACAATATTTGCTACAGCAAAGTAAAAGCAAAAGATGCCGAAGAAATCGTTGTGAAGACTTTGATTCAATCTGAAATAATCGACAGACTTCTGATTTTTGATATCACTAAAGGCAAAAAGGTTGTTTCCCATAAAGATACCGACTTTTATAAATACCAACAAAAGACCGCCCTTAGAAATATCGGAGAAATAGATCCCGCAAATACCGCTGATTATATAGAGCGGGGGGGATTTAAAGCTCTCAGTAAAGCTTTGACAGTAATGACCCCCGGAGAAGTGATAGAAGAAATAGAAAAATCCGGCTTGCGAGGCAGAGGCGGCGGTGGCTTTCCCACAGGGCATAAATGGAGGCAATGTGACGGTTTTGACAATTTTCCTAAATACGTTATCTGCAACGGCGATGAAGGTGACCCGGGAGCATTTATGGATAGGAGCATCATGGAAGGAGACCCGTGCACAGTAATAGAAGGCATGACAATCTGCGCTTATGCCGTTAAATCAAATAAAGGCTTCATTTATATAAGGGACGAATATTCGTTGGCACTAAAAAATATGAAAGCTGCTATAAAACAGGCTGAAGAAAGAGGTTATCTGGGTAAAAATATTATGGGCTGCGGTTTTGATTTTGATATAGAAATCGTGCGCGGAGGCGGGGCTTTTGTCTGCGGCGAGTCCACGGCTTTGATGCAGTCTATTGAAGGAAATGTAGGAGAGCCTCGAGCAAAATATATACATTCTGTGGAAAGAGGCCTATGGGGACAGCCTACGGTTTTAAACAATGTAGAAACCTGGGCTAATATCCCGGAAATTATCATAAAAGGCAGCGAATGGTTTAATTCAATAGGCACGGAAGGCAGCAAAGGTACAAAGGTGTTTTCTTTGGTGGGCAAGGTAAAGAACACGGGCCTGGTGGAAATACCTATGGGCATGACACTAAGAGAGCTTATATTTAAAATAGGCGGCGGAATAATCAAAGATAGAAAGTTTAAGGCGGTACAAACCGGCGGACCCTCGGGTGGATGTATTCCTGAAAACCTTCTTGATATACCTGTGGATTTTGACTCGTTAAAAAAAGCCGGCTCCATGATGGGCTCCGGCGGTATCATAGTTATGGATGAGAGAACCTGCATGGTGGACGTTGCAAGATATTATATAAATTTTTTATCAGAAGAATCCTGCGGTAAATGCGTAGCCTGCAGAGAAGGCATAAAAAGGATGTTGGAAATATTGACGGATATCTGCAACGGTGAAGGTGAAGAAAAGGATTTGGATATCCTTGAGGACTTATGTTATACAGTGGAAGGAGCATCTCTTTGCGGTTTGGGCAAAACTGCACCTAATCCGGTGCTTACCACCCTAAAATATTTCCGTGATGAGTACCTGGCACATATAAAAGAAAAAAGATGCCCTGCCGGAGTGTGCAGAAACCTTACCGCATTTGAAATAGATAAAGAATTGTGCACAAGCTGCGGAGTCTGTGCAAAAAACTGTCCTTCTTCTGCCATAATCGGCAAAAAAGGTATACCTTACAGCATTAACCCGCTGCTATGCATTAAATGCGGTAATTGTATAGAAGTTTGCCGATTCAATGCGGTAAAAATCACGAAGGGGGAGATGGTATGAAGATTATTATAGACGGTATGGAGTGTGAAGCTAAAAGGGGCGAAATGCTTCTTCAAATTGCAAAAAGGAACAATATCTTTATACCTACATTATGTCACAGTGAAGCATTGCCGGGATTGGGAAACTGTAGGTTATGCATTGTGGAAGTGGAGGAAAAGGGTCGCAAAAGTATCGTGGCTTCATGCATATATCCCGTTAGAAACGAGGTTACCGTTTATACTCATTCAGATAGAATAAACTTTATGAGAAAGAACCTTCTAATGCTGCTCTATGCAAGGGCACCACAGGATAAGGTTATTGATGAATTGCGCAAAGAATATGGAGTCCCTGATAATATAAAGTTCAGAGGAGATCCGGATGAGCATTGCATTCTCTGCGGTCTATGCGTAAAAGCTTGCGAAGAAATGGGCAGCTATGCCATTTCAACGGTAATGAGAGGCGTAACAAAAAAAGTTTCGACTCCCTACGATGAGCCGTCCAACGAATGCATCGGCTGCGCTTCCTGTGCCTATGTTTGCCCCACCGACGCCATAAAGATGACAGAAGTAAACGGAATAAGAACCATATGGGATAAAGATTTTCAGCTAATCAAATGCAAAAGATGCGGCAAACCCTTTGCCACAAAGGAGCAATTGGAGTATAACCGCAAAAAACTAGGAGAAAATGAATTTGAGCTTTATTGTGAAAATTGCAAAAAAGTGATGTTAGGCGAAAAACTCAAAGAGATTTATAAAGATGCGTAAATCGGCACATATAAAACAGTCGAAGACTCTTCGCTTTGCTCAGAGTGACAGCTTCGGTATTATCATTCTAAAAATGCAATTAGAATGTCATTCTGAACGTCAGTGAAGAATCTTCGGTTCTATTATTACATAGATGCATAGTGAAACTACCAAGACTCTTCGCTTTGCTCAGAGTGACAGCTCCGGTATTGTCATTCTAAAAATGCAATTAGAATGTCATTCTGAACGTCAGTGAAGAATCTTCGGTTCTATTATTACATAGATGCATAGTGAAACTACCAAGACTCTTCGCTTTGCTCAGAGTGACAGCTCCGGTATTGTCATTCTAAAAATGCAATTAGAATGTCATTCTGAACGTCAGTGAAGAATCTTTAAGCCCTTCACCTTGCTCGGAATGACATTCTTAATTACCGTTGAGATTGTCTTACCCAAAATTCGGCTACTTCTTTATTTGTTTTATGCCTAATCATATTGTTTATAATAAAATCTGTAACCTCTGCAGTATTTCCGGTACTAAGGGCTCTTCTTAATTGAAGCACAGCTTCATATTCCAGGGGAGTCATTAAGTCTTCTTCTCTTCTCGTTCCGGATTTATTCATATCGATAGCGGGGAAAATACGTTTTTCCTGCAGTTTCCTATCCAAATGTATCTCCATGTTCCCTGTGCCTTTGAATTCTTCAAATATTACATCATCCATCCTGCTTCCCGTATCCACGAGGGCTGTGGCAAGAATAGTAAGACTGCCGCCTTCTTCGATATTTCGTGCGGCTCCGAAGAACTTTTTCGGCTTATAAAGAGCTCCCGGATCCAATCCGCCTGATAAGGTCCTGCCGGTGGGTGCTATTGTAAGGTTATAAGCCCTGGCAAGCCTTGTTATGCTGTCCAATAAAACAACAACATCTTTTTTTTGCTCCACTAACCTTTTTGCTCTCTCCAAAACTATCTCAGCAACTTTGCAGTGATGCTCCGGCATTTCGTCAAAAGTAGAGTATATTACATCACCCTTGATAGAACGCTTCATATCCGTTACTTCTTCAGGTCTTTCGTCAATCAAGAGCACTATTAATTGTATCTCCGGATAATTTTTTGAAATACTGTTGGCAATCTTTTTTAGAAGTGTTGTTTTACCTGCTTTTGGTGGGGAAACAATCATTCCTCTTTGACCTCTACCGATAGGCGCCAGTATGTCAATAATTCTTGTTGATAGGTCTCTACTATCCGATTCCATTACTAATTTTCCTTTTGGATATATTGGTGTTAAATCTTCAAAATCCGGTCTTTTTATCACTGATTCCGGTTCGTCACCGTTTACTCCCCGCACATATAAAAGTGCCTGAAATTTTTCCCCTTCTTTTGGTGCCCTTGTTATACCGGTTATCCTGTCACCGGTTCTTAGATTAAATCTTCTTATTTGTGATGGTGATATATAAATATCCCTATCTCCGGACTGATAATTATCCGACCTGAGAAAACCGAAACCTTCCTGGTGGATTTCCAATATACCATCAGCCCCTCCGCCTCTCTCCACATCTTTTGATTCAAAAAACTTTCTTTCTTCCTCGTTAAGCGGTTTATCCTGAATCTCTTCTTTTACCTCAGGTTCCTTTTGTTTTTCAACAACCTCTTCTTGTTTTTCCTCAAATTCCTCATCTTTTACTACGTAGGGTTCAACTTTCTCCGCTGGGTAACTTACATCCTTTTCGAATATTTTTGCCAAGCCTTCATCATCTTTTTCTATAGGCTCTGCTTTTTCAGCAGGTTTAGGTATGCCATGAGCAACCCTTGCGGCTTCTATCATACCAAGTATTTCTTTTACTAAAACTTCTTTTTTAAGCCTGTAATAGTTCTTTATTCCCATGGCTTTACTCATCTCCCGTAATTCCGAGAGGCTTTTTTTCATCAATTCCTCCAACTTTTCACCTCCTTTAATTGATAAATATATTTTAAAGGCAGTATTAAGCATATAAAACCGCCCAAACAACCCTTGATGCAAAATAATTTTATAGTTTCTATTGTTTTTATAGGATAACCGGGATAATAAACGAAATGGGAATATATGCCCTTAATTATAAGGGATATTGAGACTGCTGAAAAGCTATTTTTCCGCAGTCTCTTATTTTATTATTTCAATTTATCTTATTTATAAATGGTTTTCATATAGAAATTCTATGTTTAAAAACAGAACTGTTTAATATTTCGGTTTTTTGTATAAATTATGAGTTGCTTCAACAAATCTGATAGTTCCTGTTTTTGACCTCATCACTACTGAATGTGTAGCTGCTCTGTTGTTCTCTAAGTATAGCACTCCTTTTAAAAGTTCTCCGTCCGATACCCCCGTTGCTGCAAAGAATACATCGTCTCCTTTTACCAAGTCATCTAATTTTAACACTTTATCAATGTTTTTGATACCCATATCCTTGCATCTTTTTATTTCTGCATCATCTGAAGGACATAATATGCCCTGAAACTCTCCTTCTAAGCACAGAAGTGCAGCTGCCGAGATAACTCCCTCGGGTGCTCCTCCGATTCCCAAAAGCACGTCTACACCGGTGCCCGGAAAACAAGTTGCCAATGCAGCCGCAACGTCACCATCTCTAAAAAGCTTGATACGACAGCCCACTCTTCTTATTTCCTTAACTAATTCCACATGTCTTTCTCTGTCCAACATTGTAACTGTTACTTCTTTTATGTCCTTATTTAAAGCTCTGGCTATATTTCTAAGATTTGTTTCCACAGGAGCCTTTATATCTATTACTCCTCTTGCCTTGGGGCCTACAGCAATTTTTTTCATATACATATCCGGGGCGTGAAGCAAACAACCCCTTTGTGCCAATGCAATAACCGATATGGCATTGGGCAAACCTTTTGCAACCGAATTTGTCCCGTCTAAAGGGTCGACGGCAATATCAACTTGAATATCATCCGGCTCTCTTTTGCCGATTTGCTCCCCAATGTATAGCATTGGGGCCTTATCCCGCTCACCTTCCCCTATTACTACTATACCGTCTATATGTAAAGTATCAAACATTTTTCTCATTCCGTCAACAGCTGCCCGGTCAGCGGCATTTTTATCTCCTCTTCCCATCCATAAAGCACTTTGTAAAGCCGCAACTTCAGTAACTCTAACTAAACCCATGGCTATATCTCTGTCTATCATGAACCGAAAACCCCCTTTAATTTTTTGTCATCAATAACCTCACTTTATAAAGAATGTCTTCATCCATCGCCTCCGCTCAACTTATTCCAATCTGACAGGAATCTTTCTATGCCTATATCCGTCAAAGGATGTGATAACATTTTAATTATAACATTAAAAGGAATAGTACATATATGGGCTCCTGCCAGAGCCGATTCTATAACATGCATTGGATGTCTTATGCTGGCGGCAATAACTTCTGTTTCAATTCCGTATATGTCAAAAATTTGAACGGTATCCCTAACGACGTCTATGCCCAAATGACCTATATCATCCAACCTTCCGACAAACGGACTGACAAAAGACGCCCCGGCTCGGGCGGCAAGAAGTGCTTGATTTGCGGAAAAAATTAATGTGACATTGGTTTTTATACCTTTTTCTTTCAATACTTTAACGGCTATAAGGCCTTCTTCACACATGGGAATTTTGATTATAATATTCTCATGTATTTTTGAAAGCACTATGGCTTCTTCTACCATCTGCTTCCATTTCATATTGATCACTTCTGCGCTTATAGGTCCGTCTACAATTCCTGTAATCTCTGTTACCACTTGTTTAAAGTCTCTGCCTTCTTTTGCAATCAAAGAAGGATTTGTAGTAACTCCGGAAATTACGCCCATATTGTTAGCTCTTTTTATCTCTTCCACATTCGCGGTATCGATAAAAATTTTCACATCAGCACCTCCAATTAATAAGATTCTGATTTGGCGAATAACCTATTTCGTTACTGCAGCGCTTTCCAAGATCCTTCGCTCCGCACAGGGTGACAGCTTCGTTGGGCGTTCAAGGCCGGGTGGACAGAGTCGTCTTCCCTACGCTTTCCGCTTTATGCTTTACGCTTTACGCTTTAAGCTTTCCACTCATATATTGCTCAAGAATTCGTTGATATCTCTTTGCTCCTGGGCCGCCAAGCTTCTAACTAAAGATTTTCCCCCCACAAAAGCTATATTATACATTGTCGCGGGACATGTCAGGATTTTCGCTTTTTTGAAAGGAATAGATTTAAAGTTAAGTACATGTTTATGTTCTTTATTGCATGCCAAACAAGAAATAATGACATGGAAGGTTTTCAGATCGGTGCTTCTTATTTTAATTAAAGGTTCACCGCATTGGCAATTAATAGACTTGCCGTC
>CAYXAT010000066.1:0-9602 GCA_964462065.1 uncultured Clostridiaceae bacterium
CCTATGACCCCCTGCTTGTAAGGCAGGTGCTCTCCCAGCTGAGCTATGCGCCCGTAATGTCTAACGACAAGATTTAGTATACAACAGCATATGTCTAAAGTCAAGGATAAAAAGTTTTGAAATATGCAAATATTGGACTCCATTTTGTGCTGTATTATATTAAAAATGTATATGATAATCCTATATATAAGCTATTATATTATAAAATGTTAAATATGTGAAAATGAATTACTGTTTTCATAATTCAACCATATTGCCGCATTTCTATACTTCTATTCTTTTTTTATTAAATAAAGTTCTCCATCTTCTGCCAATAACCCCAACCTATCATACATTTTTAAAAAACTATCGGCAAGTTTATCCGTATTGATTAACTCATCAGGTTGATTCTTAACAAGGTAATCAAATTGCACGATTCCTTTATGTAAAATTGTTTCTCTTACAAGCGCCTTTACAGCATCATTAAGCTGCTCCCAATAATTATTACAAATAAATGTGATATCGTATAGATCCCTTATCCTGCCCCGACTGCCATAAGCATTGGCTTTAATTATGCAAAGGATATTAATATTATATACTCTTATACCGCATATTTTATCAAATTCTGATTCATCTATTGTTTTTTTTCTAAAAGAAACTTCTATTTTTAAAGGTCTGTTACAGTTGCCGTAATTAATCATAAACCTTTTTACCATAGCCGTGTCCTTTGCAATCCTATAAGTATTGCCATTAATTTTACAAAACTCATCGACTATAAGATCTATTCCCGCGCTTTTTCCATCTAAATCTATATCCTCAGAAAATCTATCCAGTTTATAACAAACCATAAGCGCCGTACCACCTTTTAGAATATAATCGGCACTATATTGGTTTAAAAAATATAAAAAATCCGTTATGGTTTTTTTGTGCCTTAGATCAACGTTTCTCAATCAATATCCCTCCTGTCTTTAAAACTAATCCACTCTGACAGGTATTCCCGTGACATAAATTTATCTATCTTAGACCAATGCTTTTCATTTTTCAGTAATAATACTTTATTAAAAATTTCTTCCGTCAACTCATCATTACATATAAAATCATTTTTCATACCTTGTGCATTACTAAAATTTCCTTGTTGTAATAAATCCAACAAAGCTCTGATATGATTGGCAACATTATAATAACCGTCATGATGGGGGATGCTTTTATTTACCTCAATCCCATAATCTCCAAATATACTTTTCTCGCTATCCAAAAAAGCTAAATCAACCCACTGTAAAGCTGAACTATGCCAATCCCCGCATGTTTTTAAATCACATGTAACATTCAGCGCATGAATACCGGATAAATAAAGCATACGAACACCCCACTTAGATACTTATCTACCACTAATTTTACCATGTCATAGTGATTATCTACAACCTATACTTATTTTAGTTTAAAGTCCCGGCCGGTTTTTAATCGGTTGAATCTAATTGTAAAAATGTTATAATTACATAGTATAAAATTAAAAGATTCATTTTCTTAAAAAGGGAGTTTTATGTGATGCGAAAAATTATTGGTGTATCTTTTCTATTAGTATTCATTATGATGCTTACCATTTCATGCGCCGCAAAGGACAGTGACGGGCAATCTTTTGAAAATAAGGGTGACGATAATGAGTCAAACTACGATGAACCGGTTGCCGATGAGAGTACGCCTATAGTTGTGAAATCATATGACGATATAAGGTATTTGGGTTGGTTAGAAAATTATAACAAGGAAGTTTATGAAAAGAATGAATACAATAAAAATGATATCCTTACATATACCTTTAATCAAGGAACCATATTAAAAGGGAGCGAAGATATTCAAAAGGAAATAATGGAAAACGGAATGAACCCCGGTCTGGGCGTCAGAAAAATCCATCAACAGGGCATTACAGGAAAGGGTATTAATGTGGCTATTATCGACCAGAACCTTCTGCTTAATCATCCCGAATTTTCCGGTAAAATAGCAGCATATTACGATACAGGGTGCGAGGTAGATAAAAACAGCGGCTCAATGCATGCACCTGCGGTAACAAGCCTTTTAGTTGGAGACAACATCGGCACAGCACCGGATTCAAAAGTTTTTTTTGCCGCTGTCCCCTCATGGAAATGCGATAGTGAGTATTACGCCAAGGGACTTTATTGGATTATCGAAGAAAATAAAAAGCTCCCCGACGATAATAAAATTCATGTCGTATCGGTCTCGGCAGCCCCTTCAGGAAAAGATACACTATTTACAAAAAATTTAAATATGTGGGATGAAGCTGTCCTGAAGGCTCAACGAGAAGGCCTCTTGGTATTAGACTGCCGGATTGGTACCAAAACAGGTATTATCTCGCCTGCATTTTATGATCCGAAGTATCCTGATGATGTACTGAAGTGTTCTGGAGGATTCCCCAGCTCAATATATAAAGTTCCTTCTTTTGAAATTGGAGTTCCTGCCTCTTATAGGACAGTAGCAGAAGAATATGTGGAAGGTTCCCCCTCATATCAATATACCGGCCAGGGCGGCCAAAGCTGGGGTATACCTTATGCTGCAGGGGTATTAGCATTAGGATGGCAAATAAATCCGGCCTTGGAAAATGAACTGATTATTCAAATTCTTTTTGATACATGCACCACATCAAATGATGGAAGCAACATAATAAATCCGCCTGCATTTATAGAAGCCATAAAAAACACTAAAAAATAACAATATCACTCATTCGACCTTTTAGTATTTTTATTATCGTTTCTTTTAATGACTTTTTATACTTTTAAATGTCTGCTTTCTGAAAATGTGAATGACTATAGGGGCTTATAATAAATGTTAACAGCAGTAATGCAAGTAATATTAAGTTAGTGTCTTTTTTCTTTATCTTATCCATTGATACACCCCCTAAGCTTAACAAGCCTATGCTTTATCAAGCTTAATACATACAGGCATTTATCTCTGCATAGCAATGGTTTATGGAATTAGGCAGATTTGCTATAGAAAGAAAGAATGGATTAATAAATGATGAGATATATGATTTTATTACCGTGCCTTTTCTAAAATATCGATCAAGTCTTCTTTTAGAAATACATATTTACTGTTACAAAAATGACAGACAATTTCAGCCTCTCCGTCTTCATCAATTATATCTTCTATCTCCTTCGCACCTAAACTGATTAAGGCCTTTTCTATTCTATCTTTGCCGCAATTACACTTAAAGAAAACCTCTTTTTTTTCAAGTATTGAATAGCCCACACCTTTAAGCAGCCTATCAAGTAAACCATTAATCCCCTCAAGCCTTATTATTTCAGTTACAGACTTTATTTCTTTCACATTATCTTCAATCAAAAATGCAGTTTCATCATCTGCCCCGGGCATAATCTGAACAATAAAACCTCCTGCTGCATCAACATTTAGATTTCTGCCCACTCTTACCCCTAAGCCAACAGCCGTGGGTATCTGCTCCGATACAGCAAAATACGAAGTCACATCCTCAGCAACTTCGCCATTGACAATAGGCACCTGCCCTATATAAGGTTCTTTCAAGCCCTGATCCTTGATAACAGTCAGCATGCCGTTTATTCCGATTGCGCCGCCGACATCCAGTTTGCCTTTGTTATTCAATGGCAAATCTACATCCGGGTTGGTTATATATCCCCGTACATTGGAAGTAATGTCAGACACAACTAAAATTGTACCCGCCGGTCCCTTACCGTTTATCTGAAGCGTTATACTGTCTTTGCCTCCTTTTAACATAGAACCCATTATACTTCCCGCCGTAAGCATTCTTCCTAAAGCGGCTGTAGCAACCGGGGTCGTATTATGTATCTTTCTTGCTTCTTCCACTAAACATGTCGTAACTATACAAAAAAATCTGATGCTGCCGTTTTTACTTGTACCTCTAATAAGAATATCCTTCATCCGTTCCTCCGTTTTATTTATATCTTTTGCTGTAAAATCTATCAAATACCTTCTTGAATTAAAACTTCATATATGTTTTTCAAAGCATCTGATATATTCTCGTTGATAACAATTTCACTCCGATAATCATAAGCCGTGGAGCCTAAATTAATTATCATAAGTCTTTTACAGATTTCAGCCAACTGGGAAACAGGATACACTGTTAAACTTGTACCGATAGCAATAAGCAAATCCGCAATTTGTGTTTCTGTCATTCCTTTATAAAAACATTCGGGTAACATATCACCAAACATTACAACATCCGGTCTTATTACACCTCCGCAAAAACATACAGGCGGTACTTCACTCTTATCTATCATCGCTTCTATCTCTTCAATATCATAGGCTTTGTTGCACTTTAAACAGGTACAGCTTCTTGAATTACCATGTACTTCATATACGTTCTTTGAACCGGCACGAAAGTGTAAGTTATCGATATTTTGTGTAATAACAAGCTGAATAATTCCTCTGCGTTCCATCTCTGCTAATATTTCATGGGCTTTATTAGGTTGTGCATCTTTCATCGAAGTAATTATTTTAAACCCGGTGCTGTAAAACTTTCTTGGATTATTATACAAAACCTTGGTTGACAATGCTTCCATAGGATCAATTTTGCCCCAAAGCCCTGTGTCCGGGCTCCTAAAGTCGGGTATTCCACTTTCCGTAGATACCCCTGCCCCTGTGAGGACAACTGTTTTCTTGCTTTTTCTTATAATATCGGCAGCTTTATCATAAATGTTCATAATTCCACTTCCCAAAATTCTTTATCTTCTTAATGTATAATAAGGTGAGTCCTTTTTCCTTTTCCTCGAAAACCTACCGATGAAAAAACCAAAAAGGAAAATTAATACTAATATAATATAAAATATAATTTCATTTTCTTTTATAAATTGAATTATATTTTTGAACTTCACTATAATTACAAACTTGTCAAAATAACTCTCTTTTATCTCCTCTTCTTCTTCAAGGATAATTGTATCATCAACACCGGAATAGTCTTTCTTATTGTGAACATTCCATCTGAAAAAAAACTCATTACTATCCGTTAAGTCGTTTTGTATTGATTTCATAATTATCGCTAAATTAGGATCGTTTATATCGCCCCCCAATATCTCATCAATATCGGAAAATATTTTATATTTAAGTCTGAAAGGGTATAGCTTATTTAAGTCCAAGGCCTTTATTATTTCAAAGTAATTATCATATTTTATCAGTTTTCTATATGCTTCAGCCTTTATAAACTTAACCTGATTTATATCTACACTGCTATCAGCAGGATTAGAAATGTATTCGTCACAAAGCAAAACTACACCCTCATAATCTTTGGTTCGAAATAGGTTTGATATGTTTTTCAAAGTTTTGCTTGTAGAAAAATTCAACCTGTCTGTTGCCAGCTTATCTATCAACTCATAATCAATCCTGAGTGCCCTTCCGTTAATGTTTCCATCTAAGATTGATTGTGCTTCCATATTATAATACATTTTCTCAACTTCAATATTATAAACATTTATTATATTGTATGGTTTAAAATTGTTAAAAATAGTGTATACCTTTGACCCTGCTAAATTATTCGGTTCTATATTGTTCTCGTATATAAAGGTATAAATTCCTTTACTATCGTTTACCGTTTTTGATTCATACTTTATATTTATAATCCTGGTTTCGTTAGCCTTTAACCATAAACTTGCAGTAGACCATTTCTCCGTTTTAGGCAGATGTTCGAAGATAAAATTCTTTTCAATATAACTCCTGTTCCTCCGGGTAGATTTTATAGTATTACTTTTTTCAGCTATAATCAGGTTCTCAATATTATCGGAAGGTAAACCGAAAATTGTCTCCGTTATTTTTTCTGTTTGATTCCTAAGAATATAATCTCCGTTGAAATTTATTCTGTCCTCATCTATTTCAATAACAATATTTTTGCTTATCACTTCAACATCAAAGCCATTCAAAAAATATAAATCGTGACCTACATATCCTAGATTTTCATTATCTGAATATATAACCTGAAAATTAACTATTAAAAAAATCAACATTATAAATAATAACTTTCTTTTCAAAGCCCTAACCCCCGAACATTAAAGTTTCTAATGTCTGTGTTTGTCCTATATAGATTTTATTATATTTTCTATCATTTTACAAATGGTATAATTTTTTAAAACAAATATTACAGAAAATATGCTAATATAAATTTAACAAGCACTTAAGAACCGAATCTCAAATAAAACAATACTATAATTATGGTAAAACTATTAATTTTACTTGCTTGACGCGTATTATTATACATGCTAATATGTATGGAAATAAATTAAAATTGTAGATAAAATTTTAGTTTCTAACAATTATATTGTCAGGCAAATTGTATAATCTATATTAAACAATCGTAAAATTAGGAGGTCGCATAAATGAAAAACTATAATGTAGCTATTGTAGGTGCATCCGGAATGGTTGGTGGAACAATCCTTAAGGTATTGGAAGAGAGAACCTTCCCTATTAATAACCTATACTTGTTTGCCTCATCAAAATCTGCCGGTGGAAAAATGGAATTTGCCGGTAAAGAATATAAAATCGAGGAGCTTACCGAGAACTCATTTTCTAAAGATATGGATATAGCTTTCTTTTCAGCAGGTTCTCCCATAAGCAAAAAGTTTGCACCCATTGCAGCATCAAAAGGTATTACCGTTATTGATAACAGTAGTGCTTATAGAATGGATGAAGATATTCCTCTCGTAGTACCCGAAGTAAATGCAGATGATATAGGAAAACACAAGGGTATTATCGCTAACCCAAATTGTTCTACTATACAAGCTATGATCGTTTTAAAGCCGTTGCATGAGAAATACAAAATCAAAAGGATAGTTTTTTCAACTTATCAAGCGGTGTCCGGTTCAGGAGTTAAAGGAATAAATGATCTAGAAAAAGGACTTTTAGGAGAAGCAAATTCCTTTTACCCTCATCCTATAGCCAATAATTGCTTACCCCATATCGATTCCTTTGAAGAAAATGGATATACAAAAGAAGAGATGAAAATGGTGAATGAAACAAGGAAAATATTGCATGATGACAGTATCAAAATTACTGCGACAGCAGTGAGAGTACCTGTTTTTTACAGCCATTCCGAATCCATAAATATTGAGTTTTATAACAAGTTCGAACTTGCCGAGTTGATAAACTTGTTAGAATCTTCACCCGGTATAGTTGTTTCTGATAACACTAAAGACAATACTTACCCTTTGGCTATTGAAGCAGCCGGTACCGACAATGTTTATGTCGGCAGAATCCGAATTGATGATTCGGTGGAAAGCGGAGTCAATCTATGGGTCGTTGCTGATAACATCAGAAAAGGTGCCGCAACTAATGCAGTACAGATTGCAGAGTCTTTAATTTGCATTTAGATTAGTTAAAGAAAGGTATTTTTATAATATACCGAGATTTAGGATGTGATATAAAATGCCTATAGTAGTCCAAAAGTACGGTGGTTCTTCTTTAGAGACTTTAGATAAGATATCTGGAATCTCAAAAAAGATAGCGCAGAAAAAGGCAGAGAACTATGATGTTGTAGTAGTCCTATCAGCAATGGGAAAAACTACCGATTATCTTTTAGATATGGCTTACAAGATAAGTAAAAATCCTAATAAAAGAGAGCTTGCTGTACTTGCTTCGACTGGGGAACAGGTTTCTATCGCATTGCTTTCAATTGCATTAAACAATATAGGTGTATCCGCCGTATCTTACACCGGAACACAACTAAATATAATAACACATGGATTCCATACTACTTCTAGAATTGCAGATATTAATGAAAGCATTTTACTAAAAGAGATAAATAATAATAACGTAGTTATAGTTGCCGGATTTCAGGGAGTCAATGAAAATAATGAAATTACAACTTTGGGTAGGGGCGGTTCAGATACAACAGCCGTAGCTTTGGCAGCAAAGCTAGGGTGTTGCTGTGAAATATTTACAGATGTTGACGGGATTTATACCGTAGACCCTAAACTCCACCCGTCAGCCAAAAAGCTGATGACAATAAGCTATGAAGAAATGCTGGAATTAGCAAGTTCAGGTGCGGGAGTATTAAATGTGAGATCCATAGAGCTGGCAGAAAAATATAAAGTGCCTTTACTTGTTGCGTTAAATACTGGATATATTGAAGGAACAATAATAAAGGAGCTGGATAACGCTATGGAAAAATCATCAATAACCGGTCTGGCGGTTGATAACCAGCAAGCTATGGTTACTCTTAACGGTGTGCCTCACAATATAAGAGTCATATCCGATATTTTCGGACAGGTGGCAAAACACGACATCAATATTGATATGATAAGCCAAACAACACCGATTAATAACCTGGTTAATATTTCATTTACTATTCCAAAAGTTGATCTGCTTACAACCACACAAATAATGGATAACTATAAAAAAGATATATTTACATTCAGTTATGAGACCTTTGATAATATCTCCAAGTTATCTGTTGTAGGTATTGGAATGAAAAGCCAACCTGGAGTAGCTGCAAAAATGTTTGAAATACTTGCCGAAAATGATATATCAGTACATATTATTACTACATCGGAAATTAAAATTTCATATGTTATAAACCCGGATAAACAGCAAGTTGCTATTGAAGCCATTGCAAAAGAGTTTAACTTATAAAAAAGAGGTAATACCTCTTTTTTTAAACTCCTCTCTTACTAAAACCTTTTCCCAATACTTCCGCAGTATCATTTACTGTCATAAATGCGTGGGGATCCGTCTCTATAACTATTTGCTTCAATTTGGCCAATTGATTCAATGTTACTATACAATAAATTACCTTTTTCTTGTTTCTTGTAAAGGCACCTTCTCCCTCCAAGTACGTAACGCCTCTGTGTAGTCTGTTAATTATCTCGTTACCTAATTCCTCTTCATTATCTGATATAATCATAACTTGTTTTCTTATATCAAAGCCCTCCTGGACTTTATCCAATACTTTAGATGAAACATACATGGAGATCAAAGTGTACATTGCAGGCCTAATCCCATAAATCAATGATGAGGTTGCAACTATTGCAATATTTATTATCAAGGAGGTACTCCCCACATTTAACGAAAAATACTTTTTTATTATAACCGCTATAATATCTATGCCCCCCAAAGAAGCCCTGTTTCTTAAAACTATTCCTATTCCTATACCGTTAAATATTCCGCCATAGATGCTTGAAAGCATTATATCCTCCACAAGCATTTTATATTTTAAAAAAGAGAAGGAATCCAGAAAAAGAGAAAATGAGACTGCTCCTATGAGGCTGAGTATGACAAATTCCTTATCTACAAACTTTTGTCCTAATAAAAAAACAGGAATATTCAACATAAACAACATCATACCTGGCTTAATACCTGTAACATAGTTGATAATTAAGGCAATACCGCTTAATCCTCCGCTAAGCATTTTATGAGGTATAATAAAAACATTATAGGAAATACCGCAAATAAGGCTTCCCAATAATATGGTAACAATCATAAAAAAGTATTTATAATAGTTTTTGTTCAATACTTTTAAAAGCATTATATAACCCCCATACTGTTAAACATAATAGAACAGCTTGCTTATAATTATATAGTTTATCGGAATAATAAACAATAAATAAAACTTGGACAATATTAAAAGGCTTCATTTA
>CAYXAT010000067.1:0-9542 GCA_964462065.1 uncultured Clostridiaceae bacterium
AGGGATTGCGATGAGCAAAAGGTGAGCAGACCTTACACTGCACAAAAGAGGACTACTATGTCAATTTGGGTGGCAACGCGGAAGTAAAACCTTTCGTCCCTGCGTGGGATGAGGGGTTTTTTTAGTTAAAGGAATTTCAAAAACAGAAAGAAGAGGTTTAAAATGCATAAAAGATTGTTTATTCCCGGACCCATAGATGTAAATGAAGATGTTCTAAAGGAGCTGTCAAGACCTATGATAGGTCACCGCTCCAGGGATGCATCACAGTTGCAAAGGAGTATAAGCCTTAAGCTGCAACAGGTTTTATATACAAAGGAGCAAATTTTGCTTTCTACTTCTTCAGGCTCGGGTTTGATGGAAGGGGCAATCAGGTCTTGTACCGGAAAAAGGGCTGCGGTTTTTTCTGTAGGGGCTTTTGGAGATAGGTGGTACAAGATGGCACAATCTAACAATGTGCCTGCAGATATATACAGGGTTGAAAATGGAAAGATTACTTCCTCAGAGGCGGTGGAAGAGGTCTTACAAACAGGAAAATACGATTTAATAACTATAACTCACAATGAAACTTCAACCGGGGTTATGAATCCTGTCGAAGAAATATCTCAGGTATTAAAACGTTATCCCGATGTGATATTTTGTGTGGATGCCGTATCATCCGCTGGCGGGGTAAAAATCAAAACTGATGAGATGGGAATAGATATCTGTATAACATCCACTCAAAAATGCTTCGGGCTTCCGCCGGGGATGTCGGTGGCTTCAATATCCAAAAAAGCTGTAGAAGCGGCAAAAAAAGTTAAATACAGAGGAACATACTTGGACTTATTAGAGTTATATGAATATATAAGAAAAAAAGACTACCAATATCCGTCAACACCGGCCCTATCCATCATGTATGCCATGGACTACCAGCTAAGTAAAATGCTTGAGGAAGGCCTTGAAGTAAGATTTAAAAGGCACAAAGAAATGGCGCAATGCGTTAGAGAATGGGCAAAGAAAAATTATGAGCTTTTCCCCAAAGAGGAAAATGCGTCAGATACGGTGACAGCAATTAAGAATACAAAGAACACGGATATATCTTTATTAAACAAAGAATTAGGGAAAAGAGGTTATCAAATTTCCAATGGATACGGCGAATTAAAGGATAAAACCTTCAGGATTTCCCATATGGGAGACTATACATTGGAGGACATAAAGGGATTATTGGATACAATTTCAGTAATATCAAACTGAAACTAAAGCATAAAGCATATAGCGTAAAGCGTAAAGTGTAAAGCGTAAAGTAGAAGGCGTAAGGCGTAATGTGGAGAATGGCTTCCGCACCGTCCGGAACAAACGCAAATGCAATGGGACCTCTGTAGGGACGGTCTTTGACCCGTCCGTGACTGTAGATGTAGAGATACCTTCGTTAGCGTGATATTTAATCGCCCGCAGTATATGTACAATATATCGCTTGAAATATGCAAACAGGAATATGGAAGGAGTAAAATAAAATGTTAAGGATATTAGCAGCAGACGGAATAGAAGAAACAGCGCTTAAAAAACTGAACAAAATGAATTTTGATGTAATGGTAAAGCATTATGATGAAAAAGAATTAATAAACGAAATAAAAAACTTTGATGTATTGATAGTGCGTTCCGCCACAAAAGTAAACAGAAATATTATCGATGCCTCAGACCAAACAAAGAGACTGAAACTTATAATTAGGGGCGGTGTTGGCGTAGATAATATCGATGTGGATTATGCCGTGAAAAAAGGTATAACAGTGAGGAACACCCCTAATGCCAGTAGCGCATCCGTAGCGGAGCTTGTTATCGGTCATATATTCACCATGGCAAGGTTTATACATTGCGCAAATGTGTCCATGAGAAAAGGTGAGTGGAATAAAAACAGTTATAAAGGTATAGAAGTCAGCGGCAAAACCTTAGGAGTAATAGGGTTTGGACGTATAGGAAGAGAAACGGCCAAGAAAGCAAAGGCTTTGGGTATGAAGGTCAAATTTTATGATATAACGGGACCTATCGTGGGAAATAAGCTTTATAAATATTGCACTTTGGAAGAAATACTGACTACTTCGGATTTTATTTCTCTTCATGTTCCTTTTAATAGCGGTGAAAAGGCTGTAATAGGTAAAGAGGAAATATGCAAAATGAAAGACGGCGCTTATTTAATAAATTGTGCCAGAGGCGGTGTCATAGATGAGGAAGCATTGATAGATGCATTGGATACGGGTAAGTTAGCCGGAGCGGCTATGGATGTTTTTGAAAAAGAGCCTGCAATTAATCCTATCCTTTGCAATCATGACAGGGTATCCCTGACACCACATATAGGAGCATCCACAATTGAAGCCCAAGAGAGAATAGGTGAGGAAATTGTGGATATAATATACGATTTTGAAAAAGGGAGAGAATTAAATGGCATCGCTGAAAGCATTTAAGGCCCTGCGCCCTATTCCTCGGCTTGCTTCCAAGGTAGCGGCATTACCCTACGATGTGATAAACAGTAAAGAGGCAAAGAAGAGTGCGGAGAACAACCCTTACTCCTTTCTTCATGTTGATAAGGCTGAAATAGATTTATCCTCCATGATAAATATTTATGACGAAAGGGTATATACAAAAGCAAGGGAAAATTTGCAGGTCATGGTTCGCACCGGTGTTTTAATAAAAGATAAAAAAGATTGTTTTTATATCTATAGACTGAGTATGGGTTCTCACGTACAAACAGGTTTAGTCGTTTGTGTTTCTATAGATGATTATATTAATAATGTGGTAAAAAAACATGAGGAAACAAGGAAGGATAAAGAACAGGACAGAATAAACCATGTAAAATACTGCAATGCAAATACGGGACCTATATTTATGACCTATAAAGCTAGGGAAAACATCAACAATGCTGTGGATATGTGGATAAACAATCGCAGTCCCGTATATGATTTTATTGCGGATGATGAAATAAGACATACAGCTTGGCTTATAGATGATGATACGGTGATCGGTGGATTGGCAGAAGATTTTAGGACCGTAGAAAGTTTATATATTGCCGACGGGCATCATAGGGCTGCCTCTGCGGTGGAAGTGGGAAAGATTAAGAGAGAAGAAAACCCGCAATATAAAGGTGATGAGGAATTCAACTATTTTCTCAGTGTACTTTTTCCTCATAATAATTTAAAAATATTGGATTATAACAGAGTGATAAAAGATTTATGCGGATATGATTATAAAGATTTTCTGAAAAAGGCAGGGCATAAATTCACTATTGAGGAATACAAAGGGGAGGGCTGTTATAAACCTGAGGGCAAGCACTGCTTCGGTATGTATTTGAACCATAAATGGTATAGGCTGACGGCCAAGGAAGGCACCTTTGATCCTGATGATTCTATAGGAAGCTTAGATGTATCTATTTTGCAGAACAATCTTTTGGAGCCTGTACTGAAAATAAAAGATCCAAAAACGGATACAAGAATAGATTTTGTGGGAGGCATAAGGGGTCTCAAAGAGTTGGAAAGAATGGTAAATGAAGATATGGCAGTGGCCTTCTCCATGTATCCCACAACCATAGAAGAAATAATGAGTATTGCCGATGAGAATGAAGTCATGCCGCCGAAATCAACTTGGTTTGAACCAAAGCTGAGGAGCGGGGTTTTTATACATGAACTGGATTAATAAAGCTATAGTTTAAAATCTATATTGAAATTATGGTAATGCCTGAACTGTAACGAAAATTTGTTAAGCTGGCATTATGATGAAGGATTGCTTTGATTACGGCGCCGGCTTTGATATAATGAAGTTGATAAGAGGACATTAAATTTTCTTTAACTAAAATGTAAAGGGGAGAACCATGGATAAAGATAAAAGGATTGCCGTGCTCATTGATGCGGATAACGTGTCTGATAAGTATTTAAAATTTATTTTTGATGAGATCTCAAACCACGGGACGCCTACATACAAGAGGATTTACGGAGATTGGACGAAGCCGCAACTAACATCATGGAAAAACTTGTTGCTCAACTATTCCATAACACCGATTCAGCAGTACAGCTATACAACAGGCAAAAACGCTACAGATGCAGCACTTATAATTGATGCAATGGATATACTTTATTCACAAAATGTGGACGGGTTTTGCATTGTTTCCAGCGACAGTGATTTTACAAGGCTTGCTTCCCGGCTGAGAGAAGCGGGGATGTATGTTTTGGGAATGGGTGAAAAAAAGACTCCGGCTCCCTTTATAGCTGCTTGCGAAAAATTTAAATACCTGGAGGTGCTTGCAGCTACCGCAATAAATTCCGCGAATAACAATAAAGATTATGCGGAAAAAAATAATAAACTGAATGCAAATATGACAACTTCCGAAGAAATTATAAGCGCTATCAAGATAATAATTACTGAAACGTCCGATGAAGACGGATGGGCTTTTTTAGGGGATGTGGGTAATATGCTAAACAGGAGATACCCGGACTTTGATACGAGAAACTATGGCTTTTCCAAGCTGACGCCTTTTGTTTCTTCGTTAAAGCAATTTGAAATTCAATCACGTAAAACAAGCAAAACCAACGTATCCCTAAAATACATTAGAAACAAAGAAAAATAAAAAGATAAAAGACATCCCCATGGATGCATTACTAAAAAACGATATTATTTGACCGCAATAATATAATACTATATAATAATCCTAAGTTATATCCAAGTTATGAAGAGGAGCAGTAAAGAATTGAAGCCATAAGAGAGGGAAGCTTAAGGCTGAGAGGTTTCCTTGGTTTAAATCAATCTTGAACCCGCCTTGGAGCATTTGATTACAAGTCAAACGGTCTGCCGCCGTTAAAGGCTGAGAGTGGGCATGCAGTTGCATTGCCAATTTGGGTGGTACCGCGAACAAACCTTCGTCCCTTTGTGGAGACGGGGTTTTTTATTTTGTAAAAAGGGAAAATAGATATACAGGAGGAGTGGTTTTAATGAGTAAAAAGAAAGAGCAGGAATTTGTAAAAGAAGTAACACCAATGGAAGAAGACTTTGCCCGATGGTATACGGATATAGTAATAAAAACCGATATGGTAGATTATTCGCCTGTTAAAGGCTGCATGGTAATAAAACCTTACGGTTATGGTGTATGGGAAGAAATAGTGGACGCATTAGATAAAAGGCTAAAAGAAACCGGACATAAAAATGCATATTTCCCGCTGTTAATACCTGAAAGTAATTTAACAAAGGAAGCGGATCACTTTGAAGGATTTGCTCCGGAAGTCCTATGGGTTACACAAGGCGGCAGTGAAGAACTGACGGAGAGATTATTTATAAGACCTACATCAGAAACAATAATACTTCCTATGTACTCAAAATGGGTACAGTCATATAGAGACCTGCCGGTGCTTATTAATCAGTGGTGCAATGTGGTTAGATGGGAAAAAACGACCAGGCCTTTCCTGAGGACAGCGGAATTTTTATGGCAGGAAGGACATACCTTACATGCTACAGCAGATGAAGCTGAAGAAGAAACCCTTAAGATTTTGGAGTTATACAGGCAATTAACGGAAGATGAGCTTGCTATGCCTGTTATATTAGGGGTAAAAAGCGATAAGGAGAAATTTGCCGGGGCTGTGAGAACCTATACCATGGAAGCCATGATGCATGACGGAAAAGCTTTGCAGGCAGGCACATCTCACAATCTGGGTCAAAACTTTTCTAAAATGTTTGATGTTTTGTATCTTGACAGAGACGGTGTGAGAAAACATGGATGGAGTACTTCATGGGCTATTACCACAAGGCTTATCGGAGGAATAATAATGACTCATGGAGATAACAGAGGTCTTAAAATGCCGCCGAGAGTAGCACCTATACAAGTGGTGGTATTGCCCATCGCTTTTCATAAAGAAGGCGTGTTGGATAAAGCATACGAAATCAAAAGCCAACTTGCTAAAAAATTCAGAGTGGAGTTAGATGAAAGAGACGAATACAGCGCAGGTTGGAAGTTTAATTATTGGGAAATGAAGGGCGTACCCTTAAGGTTGGAAATCGGGCCAAGGGATATAGAAAAGAATCAAGTAATGGCAGTAAGAAGAGATACCTTAGAGAAGTTTACCTTACCTATGGACGGTTTAACCGAAAGAATCGACGAAATATTGGCTGACATCCATAAGACCATGTTTGAGATGGCTTTGAAGAACAGAGAAGAAAAGACCTTTGTATCCGAGGATTACGAGGAAATTAAAACGTTGATGAAGGAAAACAAAGGCTTCGTGAAAATTATGTGGTGCGGTGATGTGGAATGTGAGGATAAGTTAAAAGCCGATACAAGTGCTACCATAAGGTGTATTCCACTGGAGCAGGAAAATTTGAGAGATATATGTCCCATGTGCGGGAGAAAAGCCAAACACATGATTGTCATAGGCAAGGCCTATTAAGTGCATCTTTAGCATAAATGGCTTGAAAATTACCATAATAAGTAGTATTATAAATAAAAACCATAATAACAAATACAATGATAGGGAAAAGTAGAAGAAACTGCTTTTTAGAGAGTCGGCGGAAGGTGAAAGCCGATAAGCAAGCCTTTGAATTCCGCCCCGGAGTATCCTGTGACGAGCAGGCGGTCGGACCGTTAGATGATTGAGAGAACAGCAATTGCTGTTAAATAGGGTGGCAACGCGGAACCTTTCGTCCCTTTACGGAACGGAAGGTTTATTTTTTACAATAATTTAGAGGAGGAAGTAATATGCTTGATATTAGAGTGATAAGAGCAAACCCGGAAGAAGTGATAAGAAAGCTTAATAAAAGAGGCGGAGATTATAGGATTTCTGAAATATTGGAATTGGACGAAGAAAGAAGAGGCCTTTTGGGTGGAGTGGAAGAGCTTAAAGGAAAAAGGAATAAGGTTTCGGAAGAGATAGCAAAGATAAAAAAGCAAAAAGGCGATGCGGATTCTTTAATTTTAGAAATGAAGGAAGTTTCGGATAAAATTAAAGAAGGTGACGAAAAGGTTAGAAATATTGACGAGCAGATTTCTGCATTGTTGCTCACTATACCCAATACACCCAATGATGATGTGCCGGAAGGCAAAACCGATGCGGACAACAAAGAAATAAGGAAGTGGGGAGAGCCCACAAAGTTTCCTTATGAGCCCAAAGCCCATTGGGATATAGGCGAAGGCCTTAAAATATTGGATTTTGCCACTGCCGGTAAAGTTACAGGGGCGCGATTTACTTTTTATAGGGGATTGGGAGCCAGGCTGGAAAGATCGTTGATAAACTTTATGCTTGATACCCATATCTCCCACGGTTATACAGAAATACTACCCCCTTATATGGCAAACAGCAAAAGTATGCAAGGCACGGGGCAATTGCCGAAGTTTGAAGTGGATATGTTTAAAGTGAACAATACGGATTACTTCCTGATACCTACCGCAGAAGTGCCCGTAACCAACATACACAGGGAAGAAATATTGGAAGGCGTAGAGTTTCCCATAAAATATTGTGCTTACAGTGCATGCTTCAGAGCCGAAGCCGGTTCCGCGGGAAGAGATACGAGAGGACTTATCAGGCAGCATCAATTCAATAAAGTCGAATTGGTGAAGTTCGCTCATCCGGATCATTCCTATGAAGATCTGGAATCCTTGACAAATGATGCTGAAAGAATATTGCAGCTTCTGAAGCTGCCTTATAGAGTAGTATGCTTAAGCACCGGGGATTTAGGATTTTCCTCGGCAAAAACCTACGATTTAGAAGTATGGATGCCCAGTTATAACAGATATGTGGAAATATCCAGCTGCAGCAATTTTGAAGATTTTCAAGCCAGAAGAGCGGATATAAAATTTAAAGAAAGCCCGAAGGACAAAGCCAAATTTGTTCATACCCTTAACGGTTCCGGTATAGCCGTCGGCAGAACGGTAGCTGCTATTTTGGAAAACTATCAACAGGAAGACGGCAGCGTAATAATCCCGGAAGCCATCAGGCATTACATGGGCGGTTTGGACAGGATAAGCAAATAAGTATATCGTAGAAAACTTAAAACGTTATAAAGAAGGGTGCCGGAATTAAAGAATAGTTTTTGCACCTTTTCGCTATTTAAAAATGAAAAGTTATGCAACCCACGATTTTTGTAGTTAATTAAACCAACCTGTCTTTAAATCGGCGTTTTTTCAAAATACCGGTTTGTGGTATAATATGAGAAATGTTATAAAGTGATGGGCAGCAAATTTGTAGAAAATTGTTTATGATAACTATTATCTGAAAGGCGATTATGATGAAAAGAAGACTTTTGTTTTTATTAACAGTAATCATTCTTATAATTGGAGTAGTAAGTGTTGTATATGGCGATGCGGGTCCTAAGCCCTCATTGGAAATTTTAGTGGAAAATCCGCCGGATACCGATTACTATTTAGACCTGTTAGTGGACTATACCAAAGAGCATTTATATCAGTTCATAGAAGAAGATGAAATAGAACATAAAGAATTATTCAAAACTTTAAAAGAATACAATGTAGATGGCTGGAGGCCTGCCCTTGCTACAGGCACAAGGGTGCCTTTGCATGGTAACCTTACCGGTGAAATAGAAGGAAATTATGTCAGGCATTATTTTAGTTATATGGGAGTTCCGGATAGATTTAAAATTATAGTTGTCACCACGGATAATGAGATAAGCATATCCGAGAATGTGTTTGAAAGGAAATCATTCAATACCAAAGCATATTTTAACTATGATACTAAGATAATTTGGGAAGAGTCATATATCATATCATACATAAAGCAATATGCTTCAACGCTGCTTGCAACACTATTCATCGAAGGTTTAATACTTTTGCTGTTCAGGTTCAACCTAAAGAAAAACCTGAAACCTTTTTTAATTATAAATGTTATTACTCAAATATTTTTGGCAACTGCTGTTAATTACTCTATGTATCATGCGGGAATAATGTTAGCAATACTTGCTTATATGGCTGCTGAAATGGCAATAATAGTAATCGAATCAATTTTGTTTTCAAAGTTTTTAGAAGGGCACACAAAGAAAAGAAGGATATTTTATGCTATTACCGCGAATCTGGCAAGCTTCGCGGCAGGATTGATAATCACCCTGTTTAACAATTTAGGATAGATTAATCAAAAATATTATACAAGGATGCAGAGGGAGATGACTTTATGGAGGCAAGAAAAGAATATATAAAAATAAGTCCGATTAACCTTGGGGACATCCCCTGTTTTTATATAAAACCTTTATTCAATGATGAAAATAAAACAATAATCTATTACCATGGATGGAGTTCAAACAAAGGAAACGGACTTTTTATCGGTAAAGTATTAGCCTTTCACGGTTATAATGTACTAATTCCCGATGCTATCCATCATGGCGAGCGAAATGCTCTAAAAGAATATAATGTAGAAGCCATGAGAAAGTATTTTTGGAATGTTATATTTAATTCCGTTTGCGAATATAAAAAGATGATTTCCGATGTGGTTTCTGTATTAGAATTGGACAGGGATAAAGTTGCTGTTATGGGCAGCTCAATGGGAGGCTTTATTGCAAGCGGTGTTTTTGCCGATAACAGGGAAATTAAATGC
>CAYXAT010000068.1:0-9422 GCA_964462065.1 uncultured Clostridiaceae bacterium
TTTTACTTATTATAGCATAAATAGTTGGCAATCTATACATTTAAAGTTATATATGATTGCCCTGAAAGATTGCAATATTTATTATCAGTAAGGTTAAGACAGATATGTATAGTACTTTTTTTGGTCTTTGTTTTCCGGCATTCTATATAGTTTGTTCTTTCTTCACTTACTTCATCTATGTCTGCCCTTCTAGTATAAGCTATCTTATCAGTTTAATTTTATTCTCATTTGTTCCGCGTTCACACAAACTGTACGGATGTACACAGTAGATCTTTAACCATGTTTTCTCCTTTGTTTATTTTTATTCTTTCTAATTCTTAAGCTTTAGAGTTTGATTCTTTAGGCAATTATCGTACAAGGATATTTTATTGTGATCCCGGTGATTGTCATCAAAAACATAATGTAGAGCTTAATCACAAATACATAAAAGAAGTTTTACCTAAAGGGATTTCTTTTGATGGTTTAACACAAGCGGATATTAATCTAATGATGTCCCATATTAATTCTTAATCTAGTAAGTGAAATAATAAAACTCTCTATGGGTTGTTTGCTTTTCTTTATGGCTAAGGGGTTGTTGATTTTACCTTAAATATTTGCAATTACTTTGTCTATTCTCACCTAAAACAAATTAGGCCGTGTCTCAAGGATTACTTAAGAACGGCCGTAATTTTGTTATATTTTATTATAGGAAACACCAATATTTATGAATTAAATTGATACAGATCACTGTTAATATTCTAAATTTTTTATAATAAATATGTCATGTAATTAATTCTATTCTTTCTCAAGCATTCTCATTAGTTTTTCTTCTTCACCTGAAGCCATTTTATAACTATGAGCTGGAGTTGGATACCCGCCGTTGTTGACATCTTCGATAAAATTGCGGACGGCAGAAAGAATATCTTCTCTGAGGTTTGCATATTTTTTTACAAACTTTGGGTTCCATTCATAAAAACCCAGCATATCATACCAGTTAATCATTGGGCTATCACTGTATGGTCCGCAGCCAGTTCCGAGAATCGGTACAGTGCTTCTCTCATATATTATTTTTGCGACTTCACTTGGGACTGCCTCCACTACTACCGCTATTGCACCGGCATCTTCCATCGCTTTGACGACTTTAATCAGCTTGTATGCAAGCTCTGCACTTCTGCCTTGTGCTTTATAGCCACCCAGCATTGCTGCACTCTGAGGGGTCAGACCGGTGTGACCTATTGTAGGAATACCAGCTTTGGTCAAGGATTCAATAGTTGGAATGATCTCAAAACCTCCTTCAACCTTTACGCAGTCCATATCCGCTTCTTTGATGTAGCGACCAGCATTGGCAATTGCCTGCTGAATAGATACTTGATAAGTTAAAAACGGCATATCACCCATAATAAAAATTGAGGGTGCGCCCCTTCTTACAGCTTTTGCATGCTCAATCATAACGTCCAAGTCAGCGGGAAGCGTATTGCTGTAACCAAACATGACATTTGCAATTGAATCGCCCATGTTGATAATTTCAATGCCTGCTTCTTCTGCGAGAACTGCCATTGGATAATCATACAAAACTGTTCTAGGCATTTTTTCGCCCTTACCTTTTTTCTCCATCATATATTGAATAGTAACTTTTTGCCTTTCCATGCGTATTCTCCCTTCAACATTTTGCTTGACTTTAGATTATTCCATTAAAACCAATAAGTAAAATTCCAATATTTAATATTACTTATAACTAAAATTCATAGGTATTAAGAGGAGTATTATACTGTACGGATTACGGATAATTAGGGATAGTCATGGAGGTCAGCTGGTCAGTTACTATTAAATTGTTAATATAATGTTACCTATAACTATAGGTTATAAGGCTGATAAAATATTGTTACTTTACTTATAGATAAAGTTGAACTAAACTTAGAAACGAAATATGGTTTCTGAATAATCAGATTTATAATAATTCGAAATGAAGTGGACTTATAGCATTGATTTCAAAGTTAACCTATTCTTTTGATTTGCAGAATTGAATTATACATAAATGTGAAGGAGGAAAATGATGCAAGACTTAAAAGGTTTTAAGGTTGTTATTGCAGAGCCTATGGATGGTTATGCGGAGACATACGAATGTATGCATTATAGAGGTTGTGAACTGGTTTTGGGTCCCCCTGTATCTCGCTTCGAGCTGAAGTATACGGAGAAAGAAATGATAGAACTTTGCAAAGATGCTGATGCAATTCTCGCCATGACGCGTGATCCGATTACACCCGCATTATTGGATGCCTGCCCAAAGCTACGTATAATATCAAAATATGGGCGGGGTATAGACCATCTTCCGATTGATGCGGCGGCTGAAAGAGGTATTTTGATTACTAATACACCAATTTCGCACAGCAGTACAGTTGCTGAGTTTGCCTTTACCTTGATTATTGCCAGTATGAGAAAGTTACCGATTTATACCGGTTTACTCAAAAAAGGAAAATGGCGAGATACTTCAGTGGGCGGTATTGAGTTGAAAGGTAAAACTATAGGAGTCGTTGGGTTTGGTGCAATTGGCAAGGCTTTGGTTAAGAGGTTACAAAATTGGGAAATGGAGATATTGGTGAGTGATCCTATTGCAATTAAAGAAGAAGTAGAAGCTGAAAATGCGAAATTGGTGGACTTGGAGATACTGCTTAATAAGTCTGATGTAATTACATTGCATGTTCCGCTGCTACCTTCTACAAAAGGTTTGATAGGTAAAAAAGAAATTGACATAATGAAGAATGGAGTTTTCTTTGTTAACACTTCAAGAGGAGCGCTTGTAGATGAACCCGCACTTATTGAGGCATTAAAAAGCGGAAAAGTAGCAGGAGCGGGCTTGGATGTTTTTGCAAAAGAGCCGTTGGATATGTCCAGCCCCCTTCGAAGCATGGAAAATGTTATTTGCACTCCGCATGAGAGCGGAACAGCAAAAGAGTCATCTTACCGAATTTCTGAACAGGGAACTATTAACTGTGTAACCGCACTTCAAGGCGAAGTTCCTGAGTTTGTAGTAAATCCCGCCGGAATAGAAAAATGGAAAGAAAGATTCTGTAAATAATCAGCTTAGCGAATATGTCTGGCATATATGCCGTTGACATAAATAAAAAAAGAAGGGAAATATAAATGATGAATAAGAGGCTGTTTGCTTTATTCTTAGTTGCAGTAATGGTAATTGTTACTATGACAGGCTGCAGTTCTAAACCTGCTGACTTAAGTCAATCGGATAGCACTAATAATTCTAATAGTTCCAGCGGATCCGCAAGCTCCGGAGATGGTTACGGTGAATATAACTTAAAGCTCAGCACCGTGCTTAGTGAGACTTCATCATGGTATGCACTTGGTAAGAAAATCGCAGACGATATGGACGCTGCTACTAATGGAAAGGTCAAAATTACTGTATATCCTAATGAACAACTTTCAGGAGGAAATCAGACAAAAGGCCTAGAACTAATAATGAACGGTTCCACTGATATGGATTTGCGCTCTGCAATGCTCTGGGCTGTCGTTGATGACCGCTTAGGCGCAATTTCTCTCCCGTTCTTCTATGATAATCTTGAAGATGTAGATAAGCAGTTAGCCGGTCCTGGCGGCGAAGCATATAAAACGGCAATGTCAGATAGTGGAATCCACTGGCTTGGATTTGCTGAAGGCGGATGGAGACAGCTTTATTCCAGCACAAAGGCAGTAACTAAATTAGAAGATATGAAAGGCATGAAATTCAGACTTGCGTCTGTTCCGATGAATATGGCCACATTCAAAGCGCTGGGTTCAAATCCTGTCGTAATGAACTGGTCTGAGATGTTTACTGGCTTGCAGCAGGGTACGGTTGATGGACTGGAGTGCCCGTTAACTGCAGCACTTGAAAGTTCTGTCAATGAGGTCTGCAAAAGTATAACTATGTGGGATTATTCCTATGACTGCGGATTGCTATCAATGAATCAGAAGCTGTGGGATTCATTCCCGGAAGAACTACAGGATATTTTTACGGAAGTAGTATCTAAAAATGTAGCAGCCCAGGTACAGAGTGAACGTAAACACAACGATGAAGCTATGTTGGAATTCCGGGATAAGTACGGCGTAGCAATAAATTACCTGACTGATGAGGAGAAAGCTAAATTTAAAGAGGCTGCATCTAGTGTTGTTAGTGATTATGAGAAAGAGGTCGGAAAGGAATATGTCGATCTTTTCAGACAAGGAAAATAAACGCAGCAATAATTTTATCTAAGAATATTATACGTGCATATTCCCACATCAGATAATATAATAAATTTATATTTCGATTTAGCTGCTTAAAAGTCCCGAAGTCTTTAGGATATCGGGGCTTTTAAGCAAAAACTTAAATGGAATTGTTTGTAATTGCTATCTAATAGAAGTTCAAAAAGGGGAGAAATAAATGAAATTTAAGAAAATGTTTTTGAATATAAAGTTGGATAATATATGCGGTGCCTTTGGTTTGCTGGTTATGGGTGTTATTACATTTGCAAACGTTCTCAGCAGGTATGTTTTACCCGTTTCGTGGGCATTCACTGAGGAACTCGTTACTGGATTGTTTGTTTTGATAACATTATTGGGAACTGCTATAGTTGCAAGAAATGGCAGCTTTTTGGGATTAAGTATTTTTACGGATATGCTGCCGAAAAAAGCTAAGAAATATGTCTCACTCTTGCAGCCGATTTCAATCTTAGTATTCTCAATATATCTACTGATTTATGGGATTGGCATGGTTAAGAGTGAGTTGAAAATAGGAATGAAAACGGCTGCACTGGAATGGCCGGAGGCGGTTTTTGGTTCTTTTATACCAATTGGAGCAGCCTTTGTGATTCTAGGTGCTTTGCAGAATATTGTAATTGTACTGGATAAAAAAAACACTTATGATGAAACAGAGGTGAGCAAATAATGGATATTGGATTATTTTTATTTATATGTTTTGCAGTATTACTTATATTAAATGTACCAATAGCAATGTCGCTAGCTTTGTCCAGTATGCTGTGCATCATAAAATTCGGAATTTCAATGGAACTGCTGCCGATTCAGATACAAGCAGGGATAAGCAAGTTTCTATTGTTGGCGATTCCTTTCTTCATATTTGCAGGAAATATAATGGAGCGATCAGGTATTTCAGAAAAACTGATCCGGCTGTGTCGGGTTGCAGTAGGCCATAAGAGGGGTGGGCTTGCTATTGTCACCGTTATAACTTCATGCTTTTTTGCAGCTATTTCAGGTTCTGGTCCGGCAACTGTTGCAGCACTGGGGAGCTTTCTTATCCCGGCGATGAAAAAGGATGGATATGGAGTAGCTATGCCGGCAGCCTTGATGGCAACATCGGGCGCTATAGGCACAATTATTCCGCCAAGTATTCCTTTTGTTGTTTACGGTTTAGTTGCGGGAGTATCAATTGGAGATTTGTTCATGGCGGGGATTATTCCCGGTATTATTATGGGCTTACTGCTCATAATAGCGTCTTTAATACTTCTCAGAGGCAACAATAATTTGACGATATTGGAGAAAGCCTCATCAACTGATATTTGGAACGCATTCAAAGATGCTATCTGGGGCCTGCTAATGCCAGTCATAATTCTAGGTGGTATATACGGCGGTATATTCACTCCTACTGAGGCAGCTGCTGTTGCTTGTGTTTATGGATTATTTGTCGGAATATTTATTTATAGACAACTACATGTGAAGGATATTTATGAGTTACTCAAGGATACGGTAGCAGGCTCGGCCAACATTATGATCATTGTAACCAGCGCCTCATTTTTTGCGTGGTTTTGCAGTACCAGCGGCATCACAAAGGCTGCAATTGATCTCCTGGGGTCGGTGGCTTCAAATCAGATCGTTTTCCTTTTAATTGTTAATATTCTTTTACTTATTGCAGGTTGTTTCATTGAAAGTTCGTCAGCTATTTATATTTTTGCACCGATTGTTTTACCGATTGCAAGACAGTTAGGATACAGTCCTGTCGCACTTGGCGTTGTTTTTATTGTGAATCTTGCAATAGGTAATGTTACACCACCCGTAGGCTTGAACTTATTTGTGGCTTGCCATATTGCGAAAATAAGTGTAAAGGAAATTTCAAAGGCAGTATGGCCTTTTGTTTTGGCTTCTTTAATAGCATTGTTCTTGGTAACATATATACCTCAGATATCATTATTTTTAGTAAATTTGTAAAAGTAGAGGTCTATATGTATAATAAGGGTAACTCCAAGATGTGACTAATTATTTAAAAAGTTTAAATTCGTGCCAGTTATATATGGCAATGGTGATGGCTGCCTTTAATGATGATTTTGATAACAATGGAGGCTTTATATATGAATAAATTAAAAAATAGCGCGAAATTTCAAGTAGATATATTATTTCCCGGGTTTTCGGGAAAGTTGACTAACGGCGGCTTGGGATGGGGCAGTGTAGCTTTAATTCGGGATGGGAAGCATAATATTCTTTTGGATACAGGAGGCCCTGTTATTCGGGGGACTCTGAAAAAGATGCTGCTGGATTACGGTTTAAAGCCTGAAGATATTGATATTATACTTATTACCCATCTGCACTTTGATCATGCATACAATGTGGATATGTTTCCTCAAGCAAAATTTGTATTCAGCTTGATAGAGTGGGAGCATGTCAATAATGTTCAGTCTCTGGACTGCTTTGCTGCCGAGAACGCTATTCCTCTATTGAGGCATTTGCATAAACACCTGATAATAGATGAAGGTGAGGAAATAATCCCGGGAATTACTGCTATATTTACGCCTGGCCACACACCGGGAAGCGTTTCCTACATATTACATCAAGATCAGGAAAAGTGGATAATGGTTGGAGATGCAGCAAAAAACCGTGGGGAAATCCGTTCTAGAGAGGTTCAGATGACTTTGAATCAGATTGATAGCAACGAAAGCCTTAGAAAAATTATAAAGATGGCGGACAGAATTTTACCTGGTCACGATGGATGGATTACTGTTAAAGAAGGACACATTATTGCAGAAGGTGGAAATGATGTTATTTTAATTTTTGGGCAGGGTGTTACAGTAAATGGTGGACTTACAAGTATTGCTATTCATATGGATTGATACCTGCGATTAAATGCATTGAAAAAGGTGCTGTAAAAATATCATTTCTAGCAACTCTGTTTTCAAGTCTAGTCGATCCCCAGTTTTATTCTTATCGATCGATATGCAAGTTTTATTATGGGAGGATGAGAGAATTGGAAATTAGGGAGCTGAAATGTTTTTTGCAAATTGCAAAGGACAAAAGCTACACAAGTGCTGCCAAGAAACTGTTTATCTCACAGCCCGCTCTGAGTAAAACAATAAAAAAGTTGGAGTCGGAATTAGGAGTAAAGCTTTTCGAAAAAAATAGAAATAAAATTGAGCTTACCGATTGTGGAAGTATTCTACTGGAATGTGTTCCTCCAATAGTATATGAATTTGACCGTATTAAAGATTCTGTACAGGAAGTAGTTTCTCTAAAGAAAGGAGAAGTTTCAATTTGTACTTCACCAATATTCGGGAGTCTGTTTCTCTGTCCGGTAATTGCAGATTTTTATAACAAATATCAGGGAATCGAATTGAAAATTTTTGAAGCCGGTTCAAGAGTAATCGAAAAGCTAGTTGCATCAAATGAGCTGGATATAGGAATCTGTATGATAGAAAATAATGATGACCAAATATTTGAAAAACATGTATTATACCGGAGTGAAATGGTTGTTGGATTACACAAAACCCACTCTCTATCAGGACAAAAAAGTATAAGGTTTAAACAATTGAGTAAAGAACGGTTCAATTTGTATAATAAAGGATTTACTTTATACGATAGTATTATCCAACGCTGTGAAGAAGCTGGATTTTACCCAAAGATGAATTTAAACAGCTCAAAGGTTGATTTCCTGTTAAAAATGACTAGTTGCGGGAACGGAATCTGCTTACTTCCGAAACCGTATGCCGAGCAGCTTAGATTTGAAGATATCTACTTAATACCATTTGAACCTGTCTTTCCTTGGGAAATATGTGTTGTGATGAAAAGGAACCGTTATAAATCATATGCAACTAAAGCCTTCTTTCAGCATTTAATGTCTGAGTTTAATATTGAACTGGAATCGAATTCCGATAGACTATGATGGCTAGATCTTAAATATTGACTTTGTTTAATATAATTTGAGCATAGATTTGTCATAAATAGCATTGATAATTTTTATGTTAGTTTAATCTATAAAGTGGTAACCTATATTCACATGGCTTTTGCGGTCAACCGCTTTCCTTCTGTGATATGACCGAATTTATCTAATGTTTTTGCTATAGCTTCTTTTTCGGCTTTATTCACAACCTCTTTTAGTGTTTAAATGGAAATATAAATACCCTCAAATCCAAAACTTGAAAATAACAAGACAGTTATAACTCCATATAAAGATGGAATCTATAATACTATTCTTATTAAAGATGTAGCACAAAGGGAGAAAGTCACAGACATCAATTTGCTTGAGAATATTGTAAAAACTCTGTCAAGCAGTGTTGGGAGCTTTGTATCAATAAAGAAGATAAGTGATACAATTGCTTCAACCTGCAGAAAAATATCGGTTAATACTGTAGATAGCTATATAAGGGCACTTACTCACAGTTTCATTTTTTTAAGGCAGATCGATATGATATTAAAGGCAGACAATTCTCAAAACACTAAGTAAGTATTATATTGTTGATACTAAGATTCGTAATATACTTCTTGCGGGTATCAATTACGATATAGTCCATGTAATCGGAAACTTAGTTTATTTAGAACTTTTAAGTAGGGGTAACAAAGTAAACATAGGTAAACTTGCCGGTAAAGGAATAGATTTTGTAACAAAGAATATATCAGGCATCACATATTATCAGGTTGCAGAAACTGTTTTGGATAAAGCAACCCTTCAAAGAGAATTAGGGCCATTAATGAGGATCCCGGACCATTATCTCAAAATCTTTCTAACATTGGATAAATTGACGCCGGAGTTAATTATAAAGGAATTCAGGATATGAATCTTATTGATTGGCAGCTTAAATAAAAGGGATAAATACTTCTTGACTTACCATCTTGCATTAACTCTGAGTGGAATATAAAAAGTTTATATTTTGATATCTCCGTATATATTTAAAACGAAACGATGATGCTGTTGCAGCAGGAGCTAAGAGAACCGGCGCCCAAATTTCATTGGGCTACCGGGTTCTTTATATATTTTTCCTATGTTATAATAGTTTTTAAAGAAATATATTCTATAAGAAAGCATTGTAAGACTGAAAGGGTGATAACAATGGAAAAAGGGCAAATACATATATATACGGGCAACGGTAAAGGAAAGACCACCGCAGCGCTGGGATTATCATTAAGAGCAGTTTGCGCCGGAAAAAAGGTTTTTTTCGGTCAATTCATTAAAGGGATGGATTATAGTGAGCTTATAG
>CAYXAT010000069.1:0-9254 GCA_964462065.1 uncultured Clostridiaceae bacterium
GGAAACAGTCTTTCCTTTAACAAAGGCGATTTTTTAATGATATTGTCGGCAACTTGCTGTGCTTGGCATCTTATTTTCTCCTCAGTATTTGTGGAAAAACATGATGCTGTCTTGCTCTCATTGTTGCACATGCTTTTTGTTTCGGTTTTTGGTTTTACAGCCGCTTTTACTTTTGAAACATTCCCGAAGCATATTTCTGCTATTAGTTTTGCTTCTTTACTATTTATGGCAATACTTTGCACAGCCTTCGGGTTTCTAGTTCAAATAGTAGCATTAAAATATACGACTGCAACCAGAGAAGCAATAATATTTACAATGGAGCCGGTTTTCGGAGCCCTGACCTCATGGATATTATTAAATGAGCAATTAGGTGTAAAAGGAGTTATAGGCGGAATGCTGATTGTCTCCGCCATGCTGCTGTCTGAAATAAATATTAAACTTTTTAAAAAAAGATACTTCAAAAATGAGACTGCCAAACAGTGATATAACTAAGGACTCCCTTATTTTTTAATCGGCACAAAATGGCCTCCCGCAGTAGATCTAATATCAAATATGGTGATAAAGGCATGTGGATCTACTTTTTTGATTATCTCTCTGACTTTTTTAATGTTTTTTCTATCCAATGTAATATTTAATGCATAAGATTTGCTTTCCAAACCCATTCCTTCAAAAATAGTAACCCCGAAACCTTCATTTCTTAACTTTTCTATAGCCTCTTCATAGTTTTCTTTTAATATCACCTCTGCTGATACTCTGCCAAGGGATAACTTTTCTTCTATAGTCCCTCCGATGATATTGCCGCATGCAAAACCACCGCAATAGGCAATAATCAGAATGGGCTTATCAATATTTCCTACAACATTTCCCAGAACCATCAAAAATATCATTACCTCAAAAAAACCGAGCGCCGCCGCAATCTTCTTATTACCTTTTACCAAAAGTATAGTTCTTAAAGTACCCATGGAAACATCAGTAATCCTTGCGAAAAAAATAAATAAAGCTTGTACATAAATAGGCATAATTCCCTCCTAAGATTTTTACAAAGTTAATGCATTCTTATTATAACACCGGTTGGACTTATTTTCTTGTATTTTGTTCATAAATATATGAATGAAAAAATTTGTAAATCAAATTGAATTTTTAAAATTTCCAATAATTAAATGAGGGGACATCTTTTTGCTTCGTTATAATTTTTATTAATATATGCAAAATAGTATAAGAAAGAAATTTTTCTTTCGCAAATATTCAGAAAGGAGATATTTAATGAATATATTCAGGAAACTCACTGCAATTTTCCTTTGTTTACTGATTCTTATAGGCTGTGCACCGCAAACAAGAAGGATTGAAACTCCTCAAGGTATACAAAAGCCTCACGTGCCTACTCCTCACTTTGGCGTGGGAGAGATGAATTTTGAAGGTAAAATATCAACGATATATGAAAGAATAGATATGAGTCTCGGAAAAGTAACCACTTCCAACGCAGCTGTAAAATCAGGACCCGGGGATAGTTTTTCAACTTTAGGAACCGTAAAAAGCGGTGAACAGCTTAATGTATATGGTAAGACGGATGGCTGGTATATTGTAAAGCTACCAAATGCAAGTTCTATCGGATGTATAAAGGAAAGCCAGCTTCAGCCTTTTTTTGAAAACTTGGGAACAAAAAAGATACCTAATGTACCGTCCCAGACAGATAACGGCCAGCCTACCACACCGGGGGTCCCACATGAGCCCGGAACACAGGGTACGCCGACTACACCCGATAATCCAACCCAAACGGAAATCCCAAGAACACCATCCGCATCAAAAGATAAACCAAGGGGTAATGCGACAACTGAAGACCCGACAGGTGCCGGTGTAATGACGGCCGAAGAGAAGAAAATACTGGATTTATGCAATACAGAGAGAGCTAAAATAGGTGCATCGGCTCTTAAGGCAAATAATGATTTGACTAAACTGGCGAGGTTGAAATCAAAGGATATTGTAGATAATAATTACTTCAGCCATCAATCGCCAACCTACGGTTCACCTTTTGATATGATGAGAGATCATGGAATAAACTATATGTATGCAGGGGAAAACCTAGCTCAAAATACCACGGCTGAAAGAGCATTTAATGCTTGGATGAACTCTGAAGGACATAGAAAAAATGTATTGAATCCTAATTTTAACGAGTTGGGTGTGGGTATAGCCCCAAAGGGAGACGGAAGCTTTATCTATACACAAATGTTTATAGGGAAGTAAAGAGAAAACTGCGTGCATTGCAAGAGTAGCACGCAGTTTTATTTATTTATCCGTATTTACGCCGATATCTCTTTTGGGATATCCGTTATCAGTTCTTTTTCGGAGGCTGCAACTATAACCGCACAAGCAGCGTCACCGGTAATATTCAGTGATGTTCTGGCCATGTCCAATATTCTGTCTATACCGGCAATAAGAGCTAATCCTTCCAATGGAAGCCCTATTGCTTGAAGCACCATAGTCAACATTATAAGCCCGGCACCGGGTACCCCTGCGGTACCGATGGAAGCCAAAGTGGCGGTAAGCACAACCGTCATTTGCTGTCCAATCGTAAGGTTAATTCCATAAACCTGTGCTATAAAGAATGCGCAAACACCTTGATACAGAGCCGTACCATCCATATTAATAGTTGCTCCTAAAGGTATAACAAAACTGGCTATTGATTTCGGAACTCCCAGCTCTTCAGAGGACTTCATTGTAAGGGGTAAAGTAGCCGCACTGCTGGCTGTGGTAAATGCAAAAATGGAAGCCGGAGAAACAATTTTAAAGAACTTTATAGGATTATAATTTGCCAAAATCTTAAGGGTTCCGCCGTAGGCTATAATAGCATGAAGGATACACCCTATATATACAACAACTATAACCTTCAGCAACGGCAGCAGCACTCCCGGTCCGTGAACCGCAACAACCGGAACAATAAGGGCAAAGACGCCGTACGGGGCGTATTCCATAATGGCTCCTGTCATTTTGTACATAGCTTCAGCTAGCGCATCAAATCCTTCTCTTAAAGGCTTGCCTCTCTCACCTGTTGCCATTATACTTATTCCTAACATTATAGCGAAGACAATAATTTGCAGCATGTTTCCGTCCACTACAGCTTTAAATGGATTTGTAGGGATAATGTTTAACAATGTGTCAACAAATTTCGGAATCTCTTTTGCATCTGCTGTGGCATCAGCAGGAATAGTATATCCTGCACCGACATTTAATAAATTTGCTAATATAAGACCTAATATTATCGCAAAAGCTGTTGTAAGCAAAAAGTAAGCCAATGTTTTTCCGCCGATTTTCCCGATTTTCTTGACATCCCCCAGGCCAAAGGTACCGACAACCAAGGATGCTAAAACCAATGGTACAACAATAAGCTTAATTAGATTTAAGAATAAAGTTCCGAACGGTTTTATAATGTTATTGGCAATGTCCGGGGAGCCTTGAAGCATTACTCCTACCACAATACCTACAATAAGTGCTATAAGTATTTTAGTTGATAGGTTTAACTTCTTTTTCATAAAAACATCTCCTTCCTAAATTATATTTATTAGGTTGAAAAGATTATTATGCTGTTATTATTAATTATCATATAAATATGGAAGTTTGTCCACTTTCTTCAAGGTAAATTATGTTACTATTATCGCCAAAATGCAACAAAATATAACCATCAAACCCTCTTGTATATTCGCTTTTTTATAAGCGGTTGGAAAGAACTAATTTTTTGTATATAATGATTTTAATGATTAAAATTTATTTAAGGATTTAATATTTATTTTACAGGAGGCAATATGAGACTCAGAACTAAACCCAAAGCCTTGGATACTATGATTGAAAATCAACATATAGTAGTTTTTAAGCCCGAAGAACTAAAAGGTAAGTGGAAACATTACTTTAAAAATAGCTATCCGATTCACGTTGAATTGGGTACGGGGAAAGGTCAATTTATAGTGAGAAATGCTAAAAGGAATCCGGAAACGAATTATATAGGTATAGATTCAAAAAACGAAGTGCTTTATATGGCCTTAAAAAAAGCCTTAAAAGAAAGAGTTACTAATGTAAAATTGTTACCTTTTAATATAGAAAGCATAAACGAGGTTTTTGATAAAGATGAAATTGACCGTTTATTTATCAATTTTCCTGACCCCTGGCCTAAGGCAAGGCATGCAAAGAGGCGCTTAACTAACACCAGATTCTTAGAAAAATATAAAAACTTTTTAAAGGATAATTCACAAATCATATTAAAAACGGACAACAAACCATTTTTTGATTACAGTATAGAGGAATTTGGCATGAGTGGTATTAATATAGTAAATATCACCTTCGATTTGGCAAAAGAAAAAGATCCTGAGAATATCCTCACGGAATATGAACAAAAATTTATGGAAAAGGGTGTCAAAATTAACAGATTAAAATCTATATATACTTCCGGCAATTAATTGCCGGATTTTTTTATTTATATGGTAAATTTATTTAATTGACTTATTGATTTAAAATTAACAATATGGTATCATTATATCGTAATATATAAATATTTGGATTCTAGCATAAGTTAAATGACTCATTTCTATTATTACAGAGGTTACATAATTGATTTAGGTATATGAAGAAATCAAGAAAAGTGGTGAATTTATGAATAAAGATTTTGAACAATATAGGGATACGGCGGAGTTTTTAAAAGTATTAGCTCACCCCGTAAGGCTCTGCATAGTTAAAGGTCTGTACGAAACCGGTTCCTGTAATGTAGGCCACATGCAATACTGTCTTGAACTTCCACAATCAACTGTGTCTCAACATTTGCAAAAACTTAGGGCTGCGGGGTTGATAAAAGGACAGCGAAACGGTTTGGAAATCACTTATAGTATTTGCGATGACAGAATCGGCCCATTGCTGACTGCAATATTTAAAACTTGATAAAACATTTTTCATGCTTATTACACGGTCAAGGATTCAAATTTAAAATATGGGGGTATTAATATGGCAAAAAAGGTTTTAATAATCGGCGGTGTTGCCGGAGGTGCTACTGCAGCTACAAGGCTGAGGAGGCTTGACGAAAAAGCTGAGATAATAATGTTTGAACGCGGGGAATATGTTTCCTATGCGAATTGCGGCTTGCCTTACTATATAGGCGGGCATATAAAAGAAAGAGAGAAATTATTAATAAACACGGCAGATGATATTTCCAATAAGTACAATATTGATATCAGAATTTTTAGTGAAGTAACCGAAATAAACACGAATGAAAAAAAAGTGAGTGTAAAAAGACCAGACGGCAGCATTTACGAAGAAAGCTATGATTATATCATCCTGTCCCCCGGGGCTAAGCCTATAAAGCCCAATATACCCGGAATAAACAGCGACAAAATCTTTTCTTTAAGAACTGTACCTGACACAGATAAAATTAAAGAATATGTGGATAACAATAACCCAAAATCCGCAATTGTAATAGGCGGCGGTTTTATCGGCGTAGAGGTAGCCGAAAACCTTATTGAACGGAAACTTGAAGTTACACTTGTGGAGGCTGTTCCGCATATATTAGCTCCCTTTGATTCGGATACTGTAGTCATCGCCGAAAAGGAGATGGAGCAAAACGGTGTAAAGTTAATTCTTGGTGACGGTGTAAAGTCTTTTGAAGAACTAGGTGATTCAATTGAAGTAACTTTAAACAGCGGGAAAAAATTGTCTGCGAATATGGTACTCCTATCTATCGGGGTTTCGCCTGATACAGGATTTTTGAAAGATTCGGGAATCAATTTGGGGCCCAAAGGTCATATAACCGTAAATGATAGAATGGAAACAAATATCGAAGGTATTTATGCAGCCGGTGACGCTATTGAAATAATCGATTATATTACAAAGCAGATTTCTGCCATTCCTCTCGCTGGACCGGCTAATAAGCAAGGCCGTATAGCTGCGGATAATATAGTTGGGTTACCTACCACATACAAAGGTACTCAAGGTACCTCAATATTGAAAATCTTTGATTTGGTAGCCGGCAGCACGGGAGCGAACGAAAAAACATTGAAACGTAACAAAATAGAATATAAAACAGTGACAGTTCATCCCAATTCCCACGGGGAATATTATCCCGGCGCACTTCCGATGACAATAAAACTAATATTTAATGATGAAGGCAAAGTTTTGGGTGCGCAGGTACTGGGGTATGAAGGAGTAGATAAAAGAGTTGATGTCATTGCATCGGTTATAGGGATGAACGGTACAGTAACTGATCTGACAGAACTGGAGTTGGCTTATGCGCCACCATATTCTTCTGCAAAAGACCCGGTAAATATGGCAGGATATATAGCCGAAAATATCTTAAAAGGTATGGTCACTCTTATCAGAGTCGACGAATTGGCTCAATTAGACAAAGAAAACACTGTTATATTAGATATCAGCACTCCTACAGAATATGATACAGGCCATATTGAAGGTGCGATAAGCATCCCCCTGGAAGAGTTGAGAAATCGACTGGGCGAACTGGATAAAGAAAAAGAAATTATAGTTTATTGCCACGTAGGCCAAAGAGGGTATATCGCCAACAGAATTCTAAGACAAAATGGTTTTAAGGTAAGAAGCATAAATGGCGGCTATAAAAGCTTTATACAGCAAAATTTTAAACCCGGCCAATCAGATTTCAGTATAAGCAAGGATACAGAATTTGTAATGGAAATGGTAGATAAAGAACTTGATGCTAAAGGTCTTTGCTGCCCGGGGCCTTTGCTCAGAGTCAAAGCTTCCATGGACAATATGGAACAGGGCGAGACTTTGAAAGTAACTGCGACTGATTTGGGATTCTACGAAGATATAATAGCTTGGTCAAAGAGAACGAACAATGAGCTTTTGAATGTGAATAGAGAAGGCACAAGTATAGTTGCTTATTTACGTAAAGGAATACAAGTTGCGAAAACCTCAGTTGCTGTAACAAATTCTGCCTTCGGCGCCGCCACAGCTAATGATAATAAAACTATAATTGTGTTTAGTGGTGACCTGGATAAAGCCATTGCGTCATTTATAATTGCCAACGGCGCTGCGGCTATGGGTAAAAAGGTTACTATGTTCTTTACTTTCTGGGGTTTGAATATTCTTAGAAAACCGGAAGGGGCAAGCGTTAGCAAGGGCTTTATGGACAAAATGTTTGGTTTTATGATGCCCAGAGGAAGTCAAAAATTAGGCTTGTCAAAAATGAATATGATGGGTATGGGCGCAAAGATGATTAGAAGCGTCATGAAAAATAAGAATATAAACTCACTGGAAGAGTTGATAAAAACTGCTATTGACAATGATATAGAAATAGTTGCTTGCCAAATGTCCATGGACGTTATGGGGCTTCATAAGGAAGAATTAATTGACGGAATAAAAGTAGCCGGTGTAGGATATTACCTAGGCGAAGCCGAAGATTCAAATGTTAACCTGTTTATATAAATATGGGGGTTCCGTTACGGAACCCCTTTCTGTTCTTATTAGTCTTTTCTTTAAAAATGTTTAAAATCTTATAACTTGCCGTCTCATCCCTACATTTAAAATCAGACCTATGGCAATCATATTGGTCAGAAGCGAGCTCCCGCCATAGCTGATAAAAGGCAAAGGAATCCCCGTCACAGGCATTATACCTATAGTCATGCCTATGTTCTCCAACACATGAAATAAAAACATAGCCATTACGCCAATAGTAATAAATTTTCCATAATCATCCTTAGAAATCTTTGCAATATACATGCATCTCATGATTAACCATAAAAACAACAATACTATAACCATGGAACCTATCAGTCCGAACTCCTCACCGATTATTGAAAAGATAAAATCCGTATGCCTTTCCGGGATAAAGCCTAAATTATTCTGTGTTCCCTTAAATAAACCCTTACCTAAAAATTGACCGGAACCCACGGCTATTTTTGATTGTATAACATGATAACCGCTTCCCAAAGGATCTAACTCAGGGTTCAAAAAAACTAAAATTCTATGTTTTTGATAGGGTTTAAGATAGTATAACCACATTGCCGGAACACTGATAATTCCTAAAGCAGTAACACCGATTATATATTTGTAGTTTAACCCGGCAGCATATAACATAAAAAAGGTGAAAAACACGAATACCAAACCCGTTCCGAAATCAGGCTGTAAAAGAATCAGGCCCAGAATTGGTGCCATATATATAAATAGCTGTGCCAATCCTTTGAACGAATTCAGTATCGCTTCCTTTCTCTCTAACTGTTTGGCAAAAGTCAGAATAAAGCCAATTTTTACAATCTCCGAAGGTTGGAATCTTAAAGAGCCCATGACTAACCAGGACTTTGAACCTTTTACTTCTTTTCCCACTAACAAAACAACTATTAGCAAGAGTATATTAACTGCATATATTACTTTTTCCATTTCTCCGAATGTATTATAATCAAAAAATAGAACGACGACTATTCCGATAATACCCAAAATAAAAGCTATAGTCTGAATTTTTATATAAGAATATGAGCTGCCATAGGCTATTCCTGTAGCACTGATTATTGCAACAACCCCAATAGCCGTAAGGCAAAGCACTGATATAATCAAGCTTAAATCTATATTTTTTATTAATCTTTTGTCTATCAATTTGCTCAATTTCATAATTGTTAACCTCTATTAATTATTCATCTACTATTCTAACATAAAACAAAGAATTTACGATGTATATATTTCTTTGTTTAAAAATAAAAAAGGCAGCCTGAGCCACCTTATATCATTCTCCGCAAAGACTCCCTTTGTGCAAATCTATACACATTATCCAATACCCTTTCCCATCTTTTTTCGCTTTTATATGCTTTGTAAAGCCTTTCAACTTAAAAAATGATTCGAAGTGATTTATATACACTCCCGGCAGCCCAATGAATATCTTTTTTAACGTTATCCCGTCATATTCAGCACCTAATATACCTTCATTAATCCAAGGGCCGCAACCTTTAGCAAGATATGGATAAGATAAGGGCATATTAATTCCGTTTATATTTATAGTTATTTTGTTTAAAAGATGCAGCTTATCGTCTATGGCAAACCAACGCCGGTTTTCCATATCATCAATTTTATCAACTTCAGCAAGATTTTTTAAAAGTTCTATAATTTCAGGATACTTCCCATTTTGTTTTATATCTTTTTTGGGCTTTGACTCTGTGTCTTCATCGCATATTTGATGAAAATGATGATAAAAATGTTGTTTATCTAAACCCCTGCTACCTTCTCCGGTAAACAGTTCTTCTTCTTCAATTGCTTCATTT
>CAYXAT010000070.1:0-9207 GCA_964462065.1 uncultured Clostridiaceae bacterium
GGAACAGAGATGCCATAGTCTGAATCAGCCAAATTATGAGATAGAAGCTTCACAGGGGTATTGAAGTTTAGGTAAACCATGGATTCTCCAACCTTCCACTCTGCTTCTATAATAGCCGGAGCATAATCATTCCCTGCACCGGCACTCCAAGTTTTAACAGAAGAATCACTATCGGGTATGTTACCTACACTATCTATTGCATTTAGAGAAACACTGCTACTTCCATCCTTTGGCACATTTCCTATTACCATTTCTATATTTATTGTCTTTTCCTTACCATCATCCGCATCCTCAACAGTCAATTTATAAACTCCCGCTTTTCTAAAGGCATCTTGGTATACTTTTTGACTATCAAGGGGGATAGTAATATAAACATCCGAATCCTCTGTTTCATCTACCCTGTCAAGATTTTTTAGGTGTGAATCTTGGATAAAGCCTCCTCCAAATTTAACAAGGAGAGAGCCGCCATCCAAAGAATAATCGTCCGTAACTGTGGCAGTGAACTTTAATATTCCATTTGCAAAATCTATACCACTTATCGCTATTGTCGGTTCTGTTGTATCTATATTTTTAATTTCGATTTCCTCTTCGCCCGTCATACCATAATCATCATAGATATAGTATTTATAGTTGCCATTTTGAAATATCACATAATTCATAGTCTCTACTATCACAGTATCGTCATTCTCGTCCATTTCCTCATAGGTAAATAATAGAGCCTCCGTTTCTATTACAGGTCTCCAATTTATACCATCCTTTATCAGCAAACCGTAGCCCTCTATAAAATTATCTGTTTCAATATCTGTAGGACCGATAACTACGGATTTTGCCGGAGTATCTTCTTCATGGGAACACCATGTTTCAAAGGAGGGTTTTTTCTTCACATCTCCTGCCAATAAAGTGAATTGCCCTGTTGAGCCGGGAACACCATTGTAGCTGCAGAACTGATATTGCATAATGTTTTTCTCTCCGTTTATAACGGGAGCATAGGCTACACCATTATCGAAAACAGTATATGTGTCATCTGAATTATCTATAAACTCCAACTTATAATCCTTTGTATAATACTGCCATTTTGCATTTTCTTCACTATCTTTAACATCAGGATTCCATACTTTTATCCAATACATACCATCCATATCTATCTTATAAGCATCTAAATTAGGATAAGAATAATATGTCTCGTTGTTACGGATTAGTTGACTTTCTGTCCCTTTCTGCTCTATATTAATCTTCCAATCCATACCACTGCCTACAGAGCCGACTAATTGACCGGTAGCCGATGTGGTTATTCCCCTATTTTTATCACCATAAGACCCTTGAAGGCTAAGGATAAAATCATCCTTAGCAGGAGCATAGGCATCTATGAATAAATCGCTGACTAAAAGATCTTGTCTGGAAAAAGTCTCATTATTTACACCTTTACTTTTAGTTGCCATACTGGCAACTAAAGCATAGTAACCGGTCTTAAATTTCTTGACATTTTCTTGATTAACTGAAAGAGTAAAGTATTGAGTCCCATATTTAGCATAGATGGGGGCTGTATAGACTAAATTTTCTTCTGTGGCTTCAAAATTAATTCCACTTACCTGATCACCTGTATAGTATAATTTCAAATTGGATTTTGTCTCGTCGATATCATCATAATCAAAAATAACATGACCGTCATTAAAAGCAAAAGGTATTTTTAAACCATTGGCTTCCTCTAATGATACGGTGACAGGCTTTTCATTTAGATCTTTGTTTTTGTTATATTCAGTATTAGTACCATGAATATCCGGTCTAAACCAATGAACCTTTTTACCATCAATCGTATAAGTTTCAATCTCTTCATAATCATCCAGCAAAAACTTATAACCATCATAAAGCCTAGGAATAGCAGGCCCATGATAATCTATTTCATCAATACCCAATGGGTCTGCGCTTCGCATTTTTATATAAGTTTTATTGGGAAACTTTTCAAAGTCTATTCCATCCTTTGCTAATATCTCGTAAACATCATTGACTCCTATCATATCTTCTATTGGCCACCATTCTCTATCTGCACCTATTTCATCTATTCCTTCTGCTACTGTAATAACTCTAATTTCAAGGTCTCTATAATGATGCCATCTACTTTTATCTAGATTTATATGTCCAAATATAGCGGCAAATTGTTCCTTAGATGTTTCAGGCTCATCTTTAGAGGTGTTGAATCCATACTCCGATAATGGTTTTGTATGAAAAAGCTTCTCATATTTAAGAAAATTACCGGTATACCAGCCTGCCAAATTCACATTGTTAGTCCAGTCGTCTTCTGTCATCTTTCGATATTTTTCAAAGAAGTCTATATAATTTCCTTCATTATCTTTAAGTGAATCCTCTTCATCGCTATTTAGAAAATATACAAAATGTTCCCATATATTATTCTCAAACACAACAAATGGATTCCTTACTATAATAGCTGTAGTTGCATTGTTATGAATTCCGCTTGTTTTAGGTCGATCTATAAATAAACTTGGCCCTATAACATTTAAATCCTTAGGGTCTCTTTGATTCGGACCAAGGTCTGATACAGGTGCTTCGGTATTATAATTATAGTTTCTTTTTTGATGATATTTATCGTTCAGTGGCATATTTTCATCTTCAACCTTATCATCATACTCATAAAGATACTCTTCCACCCCACTATTATCGGCTATATCCACTGCATAAACAGTCAAAGAATCAGTTCCGTAAACTTCCTGCGATACCGTCTTTGATATAGTAAGACTTTGACTTGCATATACTTCACTTTGATTCTCCAAACCAAAAGCCTTATCGATATTATCTTTCCATTTATAATAAATCTCTTTAACACCGGTTTTATCCCTAACAACTACAGGTACATGAAGTTCTATATCAGTGCCGTCTATAGTAAAGTAATGCTTTCCCATTTCTACCGTGGGGGGAGTCTTATCAGATAAAAACTTTTCTTTTATTTCAAGTTCTTTTACATCCGACTCATTTTCTAATCTGTCCATAGCTATTATATGAAGTTCACTCTCCAACATAAGTATATCCGATGCATCTTCTATCTTTATATGCAGGTAGTTATTCCCTTCAATTTGGTTAAATTCCTCATAATAAATATTGTCTCCGGCTGAGATTGTACCTGTTTCGAAATATTCTTCCTCCGGAGCACTTTCATCAGAGGATAGGGCATATAAAAAAGTTTTTCCTACATTATTAAATTTAAAATCCTTATATTCAGATTTATCAACCCAAGCAAATTTGCCTTTTTTCCCTGTTACCTTTGAGCCGCTATCCGCAATATCAAAAAGGTAGGTAAATCCATCATCAGTCACAGAAGTTGGAACAATCCCCCCTCCACCAACAACAGGCGGAGTTACATCCAATCTTATCTCCTGGTCAGGTATGGGAATATCATCACCGTTGATAAACAGTAGATAGTTATTACCAGTACTACCATCGCTCTCAGCCTTATCAACAGGATTATCCGATAAATCCGTAACACCTCTATCAAGCATAATCTTTGCAACCTTAACTTTTTCGTCCCCTGTCTGCAAAGATAAATTCGAATTTATCTCACAAGGCCAAAATTCTACTGCTGTTACTGCCGGTCTATTTACACTGTTCTTTACTTCATAAGCTTCTTTAAAATCTAAGACAATAGGACCTTTATCATCACTTAAGTTTAATGTTACTTTTATATTATCTTTAGAGTCTCCATGAGAGTCTTCTAAAAACTTCATCTTCTCACTAAAAAACATAGTTACCACAATTTTAGAACCGACCCCGGCATAGGTAGGCACTTTGTTATCTATTAGTTTAAGTTCTATGCTTTCTACTTTCGGGGCTAATCCGTCAAGAAAAGCTTTGTTCACAGGTACTGCTTTATCCCATGTCACAGAATTACCTGCCAAATCTGTTATAGCCGATTTAGCTTTATTTATATTTACAATATCCGCACTAAGATCCAATCTGTTCGTATGTATTGTCTTACCCCTATCGTATTTCGCTATAGATACAAGGTCAAAAGGCGCACCTGAGCCGGCAAAGATAGTATTGGGTTGATCCTTTGAAACAGATTTAATATAAACATCCGTTGGATTATCACCTATTTTATCAGGCACAGTAAATTCAAAGTATAAGGTATCTTTATCCAAAGAGACTAATGTTGCTGGAAGCTTTGTATCTATTGATTGTTCAAGTGCCCTATCAAATAAATCTAAGTTTATTGTATAGGGCTTTGGATCATGGTCGGCGAAGCGCATAGGCTCTGAAAACACTATGGCAACTCTGCCTTTCTTTCCTGATGATATATGATTAAGGGGATTGCCGTTTTCATCACAAATCTTAGCTTCCTTAACTGTGGGGCTTTTTTCATCCACTAACGCAATAATAGTATTCTTTACCTTAGAGCTTCCGCAACCACAGGCATTACCCCCCAGCGTAAAGTTTACATAATCACATTCAGGTAGTTTAAATTCCTCGCTATGAGTATAAAATACCTCGTCTGCATCTGTATGAGCATTAATTATACCACCTAAGAACAAAGAGCTACCTTGATTACGACCACAAGTAACTTCTATTTGGGCACGATCGTTTCGCATTTCCCCTCTATGGTGGATAAAGTTATTATGGTTATCCGCTGCTAACCTTGCCTCCAAATACATCTTTAACTCTTGATTTGCAATTAATTGTTTTGTATATGGGGAGAGATCCCACTTAAAGTTAGCATACCAGGGTGTTTTCTCATCCTTATCATGCCAATATTGATGAGTATAGCGCAATCGCGACCTGTAATTGCCATAATTAAGATTGTAACTGCTATTACAGTTAGCTGTGGATACTAAATTGCTGCCCCAGTCAGTCTTTAATAATTGATTCTTATATGGGGTACTATTCCACATATCTCGAGTAATAATAGGCTCAAAAACAGAATTGGGTAAGCCTTTAGTAAGCCAATAATACGGAGCAGGAGCATCATCACCTGCCGCTTCCACCGGCACTGTAATACACGGTAAGATAATGCTTAGGAGCATTACATTTAATAAAACCGCCGAAATCAGTTTTTTTGTAGATTTTCTCATATACACCGCCTCTTTCATATTTTGTTTTCGTTTTGTTCCGTTCTAGGGGCGAATACTATTCGCCCGACGACTCTGTCCGCCAGACGATTTGTCATTTTTACTATTTTAAATCTTCTTGTTTTTCTCTTTGCTGCGAATGCATAGTACCGTGATAACTGTAGCAGCTGCAAATGCTATGACAGCTACCAGAACATATCCACCTGCATCTTCATGCAGGAGCATAGCACCATACATTCCAAAGGCTTTCCCATGCACATTCCCTACTATAGTGTCAATAATACCTATTAAGGAGCAAAACAATACCAAACACAAAGCGGAAAGGCCGCCAAGCAATCTGGTTTCTCTTTTATACCGCTTTTTTCCGACTCGCAGCTTTACCCGCCTGATTCGTTCTGTTGTATTATGCATTCTAAAAACTCCTTTCTGTAAAGATAAGGTTTGTATGAAAATAAAAAATGAAACATATAAAAAATCCTTTCATATATATAGGTACAAAAAATCCAAAAACTACGCACCTGAAATTGAAAAAATATTAGATTTTTGTCACAAAAATAGAGCCGCCATATTGGTGACTCTTCTAAAAAAAAATTATTCAGTTTTTATGTATAATGTTTTGATTTGTAAATCCCGTTTATAACTTTTCCTATAATCATTGTAAGAACAGGCAGTGAGTAGGCAATGTACTGTGTTATGCCTCCGTGGGCAATTAAAAGATTATAAATGGCATGAAAAATGATAGCTGCACCTAAAAGTCCAAAAGTACCTGCTATCTTTAGCCAACTATGCTGCCACACATAAACAAGGCCATAACTTGCAATTGCACCACAAACAATATGCATTGCTCCTGTACCGAACCCTCTAACTAATATAAAAGAAAGTTGTGTAGCACCATTTTCTATTAGATAACAAATATTTTCAAATGTGGCAAAGCTAATAGCCACGATTAAAACCGCCATATTAATTTTTTCAGATTTTGGCTCGAAGACTAACAGATAAAAGAGTATAGGCAACAGCTTCATGATTTCTTCCACCACCGGAGCAATCTGCGTTGTGGCATTTATGAAATCTGCGTTATAAAGTTTAGCAAAAAAAGTGTTAACATAAGCAGATAATAAACAAGCTCCCATACCTGCAATACAGAAGAAAAAAGTACCGTAAAACTTTTTCCCCATGAAAAATGTTGCTAATAAAAGAGGTCCGGCTATGCAGACAAAAACATTTTCGATATAGGTCATACTCCCACCGCCTTTTTCGTAGCCGGAAGAAGGGCAAAAATTGAAGCAGTCAACAGAAAATCAATCCAGAAATAAGGATTGGTATAAGTATCGCTTATCCAGAAACAAGAGGATGTCCATAGACAATATTCCAAAATGATAATAAGCAAAACGACTATATGAAAAAACTGCATAACTCCCAGTTTTCCACTTTGCCTTCTAACATAAATCAATCCTCGTGCAGAATGCCACGCAACAGCCATTGTCAAACCACATATCAGCAGATTGAATAATATATCACCATGTAATAAATACAAAATTAATTGCGGAATACAAAATATTGGAACAAGCCATACTGCCGGATGTCGAAACTTTCTTTCATCAGGAGTAGATAGAGTATATTCTATCGTCAATAAAAACATATAGCTGGCATTCCATGCAAACTCTGATACATAGAAAATTTGAGGTGTATAATTAAATAGGAGAAAATGAAGAGTCCAATAAAGTGTACCCAACATAAAAGTACCAAAAAAACAAGTGAGAAGTAAATATGCTTGTACACGACTTTTGTAAAATAAAATTCCTGCACCTGCAGTGGCAACCAATGTTACAAAAAGCTGTGAAAAATTATCAAGAAGTTCAATCATCCTTGTCCTCCCCGCCCTCTGGATTTAACTGATTTCTCTGCTTAATTTTATAAGATAAAACTGTGACGCTAACTCCAAGGGCAAAAGCAAGAAATCCTATAAGAACAAATCCGAAAAAGTTTCTTCCATCAAATATGCTGGCAGCTGTACCAAAATTGACATACCCATCATCAGACATAGAATCCATGACACTCGGCATAACAAATGATAGACCCACAATAAACAGTAAACAGGCGGCGAAAGAGCCGATATATAACATACGCCCCCTACGTATCCGTTTTTGACCTTCAATTTCTTTAGCGCGTAATTTAACAGCCAAAACTCGTTCTTCTGTACTCCGCATTAGTAATTCCCTCCTGTTCCAAGTATTTTCGTAAGGAATTCCTTCCCCGATATACTAAGTCTGATACCTGTTTTTCACTTTTTCCCATAACAGCAGCGGCTTCGGAATGATGCATATCTTCAAAATACACAAGATATAGGGCTTCTCTATAACCTGGGTTTAACCTGTCCAAACATAAATATAGACTTTGGTTAAATTCCTCTTTTTGTATAATTTCTTCTATAAGGATTTTGCTCTCAGGTTCTTTCTCGATCTCCTCAAGACTAAAACTATGATTTAAATGCCTTTTTTTAATAAATCGTAGGGAAAGATTTCGAGCGATTTTATACAAATATGCCTTGAGACAACCTTCCCTAATGCGTGGTTTTTTTGAAATAAGATATGCAAAAGCCTCAATCATTAAATCCTCTGAATCATGTATATCGTGGAGGTAGCCATTTATGTAAAATGTCAGCCTGTTTCCATATCGCTCCATTAACAATGCCAGACCGGCATCATCTCCATCAAGATAAGCCTTGTATAAAGCCTCATCCGCCATCATTTTGCCTGCTCCTCTCTAGTATGAAAAAGTCCTTTATTTATCCGATTATATACCATTATACCATTAATTGCACACTTGCTATTTCTTAAGATTAGTTTTTCCTCTATGTCCGTAAAGCCAACGATTTTCCCTTTCATTTCTTTAATAAATGTATAATGTTTTAAAAATGTACGATCCCATGTTTCCAGATCCACCCTGCCCGCTGCCCATGCATCGAGCTGTTCCCTTGTATATTCTTTTGCATTAACTGAATGCACAGTATCATAAAATATCTGTGCCATATCTGGGGAGTCACCCGGCTTATACTTTCTAATAAACATAGATTCTTGTTATCACCTTTTTCTCTTTTTAAAGACGTCCCACCATAACTTAAAGCAGCCTTAGTCTTGCAGTATTTTCAAATATAAATCCAATGTGCAGCCCTAATTATCCAATCGGTTTACCTACATTTCATTCTGTTCCATACATACTTTATTCCGACCTGCACGCTTAGCAGCATAAGCAGCTTTATCCGCCCGATCGATTATATTTTCATAATTTCGGACTTGTTCATTACCACAGTAGGCAACTCCGATACTGACGGTAGTGAAATTTCCATCTATATCTGTATTCTGCACGGAAATCCGCAGGCCTTCTGCGATAGACAACAACTCTTTATCGTCATATCCATATGCCATTGCCACAAATTCCTCACCGCCATAACGATAAAAGTGCAGCCTAAAATTCTGCGCGAATTTTTTTAGCACTTCGCCAAAATGATTCAGAAGTTTATCACCGGCGGCATGGCCGTGGTTGTCGTTAAAAACTTTGAAGTGATCAATATCAATCATCAGGATTCCGGATGGCTTTTCTGTACCTATCGCTTCCAGATCTGCCAGAGTTTCAAACAATTTACGGCGGTTCAAATTTTTCTGTTTTATTTTATGGTACCATTATTATATTGTCTGATACCGGCCATAATATCAGGTTTTAGTATGAAATGCCGAAAAATAATATTCCCCTTAATTAGGTCATTCCCATAAAAGCGTATATTCTTTTTACGTCTGTGTTCAATAATATCTATATCAAGCACTATTGCCGACTTATTGTCACTTTGAACACTGCTGCCGCCGCCTGCATAGATTTTGGATTTACCATTCATGGTAAACCCTGCCTTTCTCATCAATGCCCCCATTTTGCCCGGCATATACTCAAGTTTCCCAATACTATTGATATAGACTACCGGAACTCCAAATGCTTCAACATATGTGTTACAAATATAATCGTTAGTTGCTTCCTCCTTAGCAGCCTTTTTCGGGTCTGCAGGGCTTCCGTGTGGAAACACAATCAGTCCTATGGTTTCATCTTTGATAGTTTCATAAAAGTGTCTGCGCCTGGCATCATAGCA
>CAYXAT010000071.1:0-9033 GCA_964462065.1 uncultured Clostridiaceae bacterium
AGGAGGAATTATGAAAAAAAGACTATCATTTATTATTGTATTAACTATGATACTTAGCCTTTTTGTAGGCATTACAACAAGTGTTTTGGCTGACGAAAATAATTACGCCTGGATACTGGTGGAAAGAATTGATTACCCGGTAGAAAAAACAAAACATGAACTTCCGTTGATAAATTCAGCAAAAATGAGCGGAAATACTATTGAAATGAGGCAATTCCGTCCTGATGCCAACACTTCTTTTGGCACTGGGGATCTTACTCCACCCAGTGATCTGCATGCCATATATAAGTGGGAGGATCCGCCAGGCATCATATATCCGGACAGTACTATAGAAATTCCCGTAGAACAGACTGTTATAACAAATAACAGGGCAGGATACTTTATCAGCACGACTTTTGTAATTTCAGCTGATATCAATGAAGTTGATGTGTATGGAGCGAGACAAATAAAAAAGGCAGCGATAACTTACCCTGATGGCAGCCAAGGAAAGAATTTTGGAATAGGTGATCGTACTGACGAACAGTCTAAAGGCTCGACAAAGGCCACAGCATCTATAGTATTTGATGGACGGGGGTTCCCTTCTACTGTTGATAAAATAGGGATACTAATAAAGGGTTCAAATGGTGGAAATGTAGAACTGGCCCATGCTCATGTGAAATATGTTTATGAATGGAAAGAAGTTGCTGAGACGGGCCCGTCGGCACCCGCTGCACCTGTAGTACCGGCATCAACAGATAAAGGCGTGGAAGCCTTCGAATCGGGAGCCAGGCTTATGTGGCCTAAAGTATCAAATGTACTGGGCTATAGGCTGTATAGATCCAAAACACAAAGCCAATTAGGAATATCAGTAACGGACTTCTATATCACAAGCACATCCTATGCCGATGTAAACGTTGAAGCCAATACTACTTACTATTACTCGGTAAAACCGATACTTGCGGAAGCAAATCCCTATAAAGACATAGAAGAAAAACTGGGAGATGTAATAGCAACCTTTGTTGTGACAACGGGAAGTGAAATATACAAACCGGGGCTCTTTAAACATTTTATAATGCTCAAGCTTGACAGTCCCCATATGAGTGTAGACGGAGTAGAACAAGAAGTAGATCCGGGAAGAGGAACATGCCCGATAATTTTGGCAGGCAGAACCATGGTGCCCATAAGAGCGGTAGTAGAAGCGATGGGTGGAACAGTCGGCTGGGATCAAACTACAAGTAAAATAACGTTAGAAGCAAGAGGAAATAAAGTAGAGATGTGGCTTGGTAAAACAGATATAAAAGTAAACAGTGCAGCTAAGGAAATGGATATAGCTCCTGCAGTGAAGGATGGCAGGACTTATGTTCCTGTCAGATTTGCGGCGGAGAATCTAAACTGCAAAGTTGACTGGATAAACAGCACCAAAGAAGCAGTAATTGTTTACGAAGAATAAACAAATAATAACAGTCCCTACCAAAAAGGGCGGGGATTGTTATTTATAATTTTTAACTAAATTGTGGACCAGAATTGTTTTAAAATCTCTGAGCCAGGCAATCTATTGCATATGCTGATTGCAAGTTAAAGGAGAGATTAATTTGTATGCCATTAGAAGAAAGATTTATGCTTACGCCGCATTAACTGCTTATGTGCTCATGTTATCCACTCTTTTTATATTATTGGAAATAAGGCATAGTTTTAACATGTATTTTGTTATAGGATTTCTGCTCATAAGCAATACAGTTTTGGCAGGATTATGGGTTATTATATATAGGAAACATAAAGCAGCAAGACTAATCAAGGAAAACACGATTCTGGTTATTTGTTCGTGTATTTTTAGCAGTTTTTCTCAGGAGTCGGCAAAACCGGATGATATTAAAAATGAAGAGATACTTATATCCTATTTTGGTATTCTTTTTACAAATAATATTATCAGGTTTAATCAAAACGGGATTCTATTAAAAGCTGTTGAAATAGGGCCTGATTATCTATCTTTTACTTATGGCAAAGAAAGACTCATAAAAAATATTAAACTTTTACGCCCACAGATTTCGAAGGAAAAACTTGATGAACTCGTTAATAAAATACGTTTTGAGATGGGCATTGACGCGAAGCTTATAAATTAATAGGCAAGGGATTAGAGACTGAAGAGCCACAAACTTATAACATGTTTGTGGCTTTAATTGAAGAATACACACATAGATTTATTAGCATATTGTGTAAGGACCGGAAGCTTTAGTTTTCATATACAACTTTGCATGTACATGAAGTTTGATGTAAAAATATGAAGCTGCATGATATAGCAGTGTATCAAAAGCAAGAAGTCGAATTTTTAGGGTATGCGGCCTGCTTCGGCTGCTTCAGCCTCTGCTTTAGTTTTGTGTACTGTGCCTTTAGGATGTTCCGGAGGGGCATATATTGAGTATAGTTTTAGCGGTCTGTTTCCGGTATTAATCAGATTGTGCCACTTGCCTGCCGGAATTATAATTGCATCATCTTCAGAAACCCTTCTTTGAAAGTTTAATGCATTTTGGCTGTCGCCCATCTGAATTAAACCGCGTCCTTCTTCAATGCGAATGAATTGGTCAACATCGGGGTGCATCTCAAGTCCTATGTCTTCTCCCACGTTGATACTCATTATAGTAAGCTGTAAATGTTGCCCTGTCCATAAAGCTACACGGAAGAATCTGTTATCTTCGGCGGCATCCTCGATATCAATTACAAAAGGGTTGGGACCTAAATCCTGCCTTACTGTTGGGAGAGTTCCTTCAACATAGCGATTTTCCGGGTAGCTGTCATCTGCAATTCTATACGAGTGGTCTTGCTCATCAGCTGTAGTATCAAAATTCGTAGGACATTGATACATGCAATGATTTGATAGATAGGGGCAATATTTTCTATAAGGCAATTTGTTTACTCCTCTCATAGGCTTTTGTATCTATAATATGCAATTCAAATTTTAAAGTGAGTAACCTGTTGCAAATATGGCTAACCAAAATGCGGTGCAATATTTTGCGGCATCCTTCTTTAACCACATTGCACCATGTTATAAAGTGTTATATAATGAAAACAAGAAATAAGTGCATAATTATGGACATTATGTTTTAAATCACCAAATATTATAGGTAAAGGTCGACTTTTTTATATCAAGATGAAAGGGGAAAGAAAAATGTTAATTACTATGATTTTATTCTCACTTAAAGATGAGGTAAAGAGTAGCATGGACTTGGATGCCGTTAAAGCTCATTTAGGCAATTTAACAAAAGAATATGCCAAGGTCCCGGGGCTAAAGGAAAAGACCTTTTTTATGAACCCTGAGAACTTGGATCAAGGTGCTTTCTTGGTATGGGAATCTCAAGAACATATAGACCAATATTTGAAATCGGATTTGTATAAAACAGCTGTTGCTGATATTTGTAAAGGTGAACCCAGATGGGAAACCTATACGGTTACAGCTACCATTAAGGATGGAGTACTTATCTGATAAGATGAATAGCCCTGTGATGAGTTATTAAAATTCATTAACAGGGCTTTTTATTATCTGCGATAGTATTCGGTTCTAAAGACAAATGTAGAACTCTTTTGAAATAGAACTTTGGTGGAAAGCAATATGTTGATACTAAAAGATATCTTTCATGGTATAAAGACCCGGCCGGGCTTTTACAACGAATCGGGCGGCTTTTACCGCACCCATTGCAAATATATTTTTCGATAAAGCAGTGTGCTTTATTTCTATAACTTCATCCATTCCTGCAAATATCACGGTGTGTTCTCCCGGTATGGTTCCGCCCCGAACAGCGTGTATTCCGATTTCATTTTCCTGCCTTTTTGCATTGCCGCCTTCCCTGCCGAAGACATAACTTTTACTGTTTCCCAAGGAGTCATTAATTATATTAGCCAAGAGATATGCGGTGCCGCTTGGTGCATCAACCTTTTTATTATGATGTTTTTCTATGATTTCAATATCAAAATCTTCACCCAAAATTGGGCTTATTTCTTTTAAAGCAGATTTTAATGCATTGATACCCAAGGACATATTTGCAGAATAAAGTATGGGTATCCGCGTTGATGCTTTCTTTATCGAATCTTGGTCTTTTACCGAAAGACCGGTAGTTGCAATTATTAGAGGAGTTTTACTACAAAGGGAAAGTTCTAAAACTTTCTGCAGATTAGATGCATGGGAAAAATCTATTATTACATCAGCCTCTTCATTGCATTCTTTAATATCTTCGTAGACAGGATAGTTATTGTCCTCCTTATGAACCGATCTGTCAATTCCTGCAATAACCTTCATATCTTTTTCACCGGCAATTATTTTGGATAGAACCTGCCCCATTTTTCCGTTTGAACCATATATGATAACTCTAATCATGTTATTCCTCCACCGGGTTTAAGCCGACTGCCTTCATTTCATTTATCAGTATTTCCTTATTCTTGCTTTCCATTTCAACAAGTGGGAGTCTTACTTCACCGGAATCCATACCCAATAATCTCATTGCTGTTTTTACAGGTATGGGGCTTGTTTCGATAAACAAGGAATGAACCAGTCCGTTCATATTTAATTGTATTTTTCTTGATTCCTCAATATCTCTTTCCAAATATTTATGAACCATATCGTGGGTTTCCTTTGGCATTATATTGGCGATAACGGAGATTACCCCTAAACCCCCAAGCGAAAGAATGGGAACAACTTGATCATCGTTTCCGGAATATATTGCAAAATTCTCGGGGCATAATCTTGCTACATCAGCAATTTGACTTATATCACCACAGGCTTCTTTCAGTCCAGCGATATTGGGATGCTTACTGAGCTCGGCAACGGTTTTTGGCAATATATTAAGGCCGGTTCTGCCGGGAACATTATATACTATTATCGGTATATTTACTTCATCGGCGACTGCTGTATAATGTGCTATTAAACCTTTTTGCGTGGTTTTGTTGTAATAGGGGGTAACGATTAAAAGACCATCAGCCCCGACGTTTTGTGCATATTTGCTCATTTCTATCACGTCGGCTGTATTGTTGCCGCCGGTCCCTGCTATAACGGGAATCCTGCCATTTACTTTTTCTATCGTAAATCTTATGGCTTCTTTTTTCTCTTCCTTTGTCATAGTAGAAGCCTCCCCGGTAGTACCACAGATTATTATTGCATCAGTTTTATTTTCTATATGCCATTCAATTAACTCTTGAATCTTTTCATAGTTTACCAAGCCATTTTTAAAAGGTGTGACAAGGGCTACACCTGATCCTCTAAACAGTGTCAATGACCTCACTCCTCTATTAATATTTAAATTTAGTCAAATATAATTTTTGCATCCTTTTTTAGATGATTATAGATTAAAAGCTTCGCATATAGCCTTTACAGCTTTTTGTTTATCAATCGTATTAATAGTATAGGAAATACTGATTTCCGAAGTTGTAACTAGCTTAAAACAGATATTGTTATCTGAAAAAATTCTGAACATTTTAGAAGCGACTCCGGATTCATTTCTCATTCCCATTCCTATTACCGATAGTTTTGAGACTTTATTATCTATATTTACTTTCAAACCGGCGTGGTTTTTTTTAGGTTCAAGTAGTGCTTCATCAACAGCAGCTTCATTTTCCTTGGATGTCGTAAAGGATATGTTAACATAGCCATCATTTGGCGATGTTTGGCTTATCATATCAATATTTACTTCATTGTCAGCTAAACTGCTGAAAATATTGTATATGTTCTCCGGTGAATAGGGAATTCGATTTATTGTGACCATTAATACATCATCACTTATGGTTAGCCCTGTTATAACTCTTTGCTCCATTTGTTTATCAAACTCCTTAATATATGTTCCTTTGTTATTCATGTCGCTTGAAGCAACATAAATTGGTACATTGTATCTGTATCCGATTTCGACAGATCTTGTTTCCAAAACCTTTGCTCCCAAGCTAGCCATTTCCATCATCTCTTCAAAGCATATGATATCCAGCTTTTTAGCATTGGGATAAAGTTTAGGGTCCACACCGTAGATTCCGTCAACATCTGTATATATTTCGCAGGGACATTTAAGCTTTGCAGCTAATGCAATCGCAGTTGTATCTGAGCCCCCACGCCCCAAGGTGGTTATATCTCCTTTTCCGTTTATACCTTGAAAACCTGCCACTACTACAATTTTTCCTTCTTCCAGGTAGCCTTTTATTCTGTCTATTTCAATTTCCACTATTTTATTTTTAGTATGAGTTCCCTCAGTTTTGATACCTGCTTGGAATCCTGCGAGGGAAACGGAATCGTAACCCTTCTCTTTCAGTACCATGGATAAAAGTGAAACAGAGACTTGTTCACCTGTAGCCATAAGCATATCTAACTCTCTTTTATCGGGTTTGGCTGATACGGTATTGGCCAGTTGAATGAGTCTGTTGGTTGTTTTGCCCATTGCCGATACAACAGCCACAATGTTACAACCTTCTTTTTTTCTTTGTATTATTGCATTAGCTATGTTTTGCACTTTCTCAACGGTTTCTACAGCAGTTCCCCCATATTTTTGCACTATAACATTCATATATAGCTGACCTCCATTAAAAAATGTCGTTCCTTATAATATCTTCATAGGTTTCTTTTCTCACAATACATCTTGAACCTCCGTCTTTTACGAAAACTACCGGAGGTTTAGGAAGCCTGTTATAGTTACCGGACATACTATAGTTGTAAGCTCCTGTCGTTGATACGGCAATGATATCTCCAATTTCCGGGTGGGGCAGTGAGACATCTTTGACTATCATATCTCCGGATTCACAGCATCTGCCTGTAATCGTGTATATATCTGAAATTTTATCATTCATTCGGTTAGCTATTGCAGCCTCGTATTTGGCATCGTATAAAGCTGTTCTCATATTATCATTCATGCTGCCGTCCACGAATACGTAGTGTTTACCTGAATAGGTTTTTTTTGTGCTTCCAACAAGATATAATGTGGTTCCCGCATTGGCAACTATGGCCCTGCCCGGTTCTAACATTGTTTTAGGACTTGGAATACCCAATTCATTTATCTTTGTTCTGATAATATCCAACATGTTTCCCAATAGACTTTTCAAATTGATAGGAGTATCATCTTTAGAATAATATATTCCAAAACCACCCCCTAAGTTCAATTCTTTGACTGTTAATCCGCAATTATCGGTAATTATTTTTATAAAATCAAACATAATGTTAATTGTTTCGTAAAAAGATTGCTCCTGTAGTATCTGGGAACCGATATGGCAATGGAGTCCCATGAATTTAGCAAATCGGCTTTCTTTTATTTTGGTCAATATATGTATTGTCTCTTTATCAAATATACTGACACCGAATTTTGAAGAGTTCTTTGTAGTTTTAATATATTCATGAGTATGGGCTTCAATGCCGGGATTGACTCTTAATAGGACTTGAGCTTTTCTATCCATTGATTCACATATATCTTCAATCAGATTCAACTCGTTTATATTGTCTATAACTATTCGACCTACTCCCGATTCTATAGCCATGATTAACTCTTCTCTTGTTTTATTATTCCCATGCATAAAAATCCTTTGAACGGGGAAGCCGGTCGTAAGAGCGGTATATAGTTCCCCTCCTGAGACCACATCCAAAGACAAACCCTCTTCTTCAATCAGCTTGCACATTGACATTGTAATAAAAGCTTTAGAAGCGTATATTACTTCGGTTTCTATATCATCACATTTAAAATATGTTTTAAAGAGCTTGCAATTATCTCTGATTAATTCTTCATCCATTACATATAAAGGAGTACCATACTCTTTTATCAAATCAATTGAATCACACTTACCGATTTCTAGATGACCTATTTCATTAATCTTCATCGTACCGAATAGTTTCATTATTACACCGCTTTCTTCTGTTTTTAAATATATGATTGTTATAAATATTTGTGGCACATAAACTATATAAAAAAGCAGTCAAGAGCAAAAAGACTCAAGACTGCTTGTATAGTCGCCTTTTGCCCCAATGTGTTAAGTGCTCCATCAGAAAATTGGGCAATTTTCTAATGACAGTTCTACATTTATTAAATGTAGCCCCAATATAGGCGAACCTATACTTCGGCGGCCGTCCCTTTCTTGCAGCAACTACTGCAATACTCTTGGCAAACCGCAGCCTCTTAATCACACTGCTATTTAATTAAATTAGATACAACTTTATCACAGAAAAATATGCTTGTCAACGGAGAGATAATTTTTAAGTTTTTAAAGTTTACAAATAATCTTTACGTAATTCCTTTGAAGTTTTATCTGTTAAATATTTTAGGGGTATATCAAAAACTGTTTTTGCCCCTATAAATCCCTCATTATTTAATCTATATGCAGCTCGTGCATAAGCTACCAGCACACTGGCAGTAAATTCAGAATTGCTATCTAACTTTAAAGAAAACGCCAGGTTATTTACCATGGATCCATTTATTCCTGTTTTGCCGTTTCTCAGCACTGTGCCTCCATGATACATTTTAGAATGATTTTTCAAAAGATCTTCTTCTGTTATAAAGAAAACTTTTGTATCATAGTCTTTAAAATAGTTAGGCATAGACACTATATTTTCAGTAATCTCTTCTTTATTTGCATATTCTTCAGCTACTACATAACATTCTCTTTTATGTTTTTCCCTATTTGTCAAATCAGGTGATTCTCCATTTTTGATTTTGTTCACGAAATTTGTATCGGGAATGGTATATTGAATGGCATTTTTTACTCCGGGTATTCTTCTTATGGCATCGGAATGCCCCTGGCTTACACCGGGTCCCCAGAATGTATAGGATATTCCTTGTGGCAGTGCTGCTTCAAACAAAACTCTGTTCATGGAAAAAAGTCCAGGATCCCATCCGGCACTAATAATAGAGGTATTGCCGCCGGCTTTAGAAGCTTCATTCATCGATTTAAAGTAATCAGGTATGTTTCCGTGATTGTCGTAACCATCTACAGTGCTGAACAAAGAAGCAAAGTATGGTCCTTGCTCAGGCAAATCTTTTGATGAACCTCCGCACAGTATCATGACATCAATGTTGTCGGTGTAATCTTCCGCCTGATTAGGATCTGCAA
>CAYXAT010000072.1:0-8843 GCA_964462065.1 uncultured Clostridiaceae bacterium
GCTGCATTTCATTATCTTGTATAAAAATCCGTTTAGATATAGAATTAATGGGAGGTAAATGAAAAGTTTTCATTTCTGATAAAAATAACGAATATTTAGTTTTTTTTTTGCGTCTTACTAATTATGCGAGAAATACATATAATTTTGGAATGCAGGGGGTGATTTTCATAGACCCATTGATGAGTTTAAGGGATGTCAGAAAAGTTTATCGAGTAGGAAATGAAAAAGTTGTGGCTCTTAATTCCATTGATTTGGATATAGAAAAGGGTGAGATATGTTGCATTTTGGGTACATCAGGCTCCGGGAAATCCACTCTTTTAAATTTGATGGCGGGGCTTGAAAGGCCTACTCGGGGTAATATAAAAATTAAGGGCAAGCCCATAGAGAAAATGAGCGAGAATGCTTTGGCAAGGTTTCGTAGGAAGAATATCGGATTTGTTTTCCAATCCTATAATCTAATACCAACTCTTACGGCGATGGAAAATGTTAGTTTGCCTTTGATTTTTATGGGAATCGATAAAAAGGTTAGAAACGTAAGGGCAAGGGGATTGCTGAAGCAAGTAGGGTTAGATAAGCATATAAGGCATAAGCCCAATCAAATGAGCGGCGGCCAGCAGCAAAGAGTGGGTATAGCAAGGGCCTTTATAGGAAATCCCGAAGTCGTCTTTGCCGACGAGCTTACGGGGAATTTAGATTCAAAGACTTCGGCGGATATAATGAATCTCATAACTAAAATTACCAGGGAGAACAATCAAACCTTAGTTATAGTGACCCATGATATCAATATGGCCAAGTATGCTGATAGAATTGTCTATATTACTGACGGCAGTATAGAAAAATCCGAGAAAGCGATAAATGTATAGGGGGTAAAGATGCTTGAAAAAAAGAATTGTATTTTTAATTACTGCAATTATGATATTACAAATTATTTTGTCTGTAGGTAGTATTGGTTGGGCTGATGCCAAGGACCCCAAACTGATTATATCCGGTGGCAAAATTCCCGTGGTAAACGGGGGAGAAGATGCCAAGCTGAACATTCCGGTGGAAAATATAGGACCTTCAGCGGCAAAAAATATTCAAGTAATTATGCAGCTTGATGAAGATTCGCCTTTTGAAATGGAAGAATTGAATGTTACATATACAATAAGTAAACTAAATGCGAGAAAAAGCGACAGTGCAGTATTTAAAATAAGGGTGTCCGATGACGCAGAAGATAAGGTATATTCAGTAAGAATCAATTACTATTATAGTAATATGGCCGGTAGTATTTTTGAAGGCTCTGACATAATAAAAGTGAAGGTTCAAAATTCAAAGAGGCCTCCAAAGCTGATTCTTTCCGCTGTAGGATATGGAGACGAGGCCCTCATTGCAGGAGAGAATAAAACCGTATCGGCAGTGATAAGAAACAACGGAGCATTAGATGCCAGGGAAGTAAAGGTATCCTTAAAAGGTCTGAATACAACGGGATTTACGTTATACAAATCGCCTGACGTCAAGCAATTGCCGGATATCCAGGCGGATAAAGTAGTTCAGGTTGATTATATTCTAAATCCTTCACTGAGCATGGAAACGGGCAACTATGATTTAACATTAAGAATTGACTACAAAGACAGTAAAAATAATAGCTACTTTGAAGAAATATCTTTTTTCCTTCCCGTAAAAGGTTTGGATACAAATTTGTCGGATATAAAGATGCAAAATATTATTGTACCTGATTACGAAGTAAATTTGGAGGAAAGTTTTAAGATTAGGTTTGATATAGTAAATAAAAGTGCTATAGAGGCTGATGAAGTAAAAGTCAGTTTGGGTTTAGAAAAAGACATAATATGTAAGTCCTTGAATATTGTAAGTTTAGGAAAGCTAGAGAAAGATCAGGCAAAGAGTGTCGAATTCGAGCTTTATGCTACTGTCGATGCAGTTACAAAGAATTATCCCATACAAATAAATGTAGATTTTGAGAGCGGTGTCGGGTCAAAGAAAGTTAAGAATACTATTTCCCAGTATATCGGAGTGTTTGTAAACAGGGGAAGAGGCAGCGGTACTCCGAGGATTATTGTGGACAGATATGATATTGAACCCTCTACTATTAAGGCAGGTGATAATTTTAAACTCACCATGTCTTTATTAAATACCAGTTCAGTAAATACGGTCAGTAATATTAAGGTTTCTTTGGTAAGTGATGACGGTGTATTTAATCCGGTTGACAGTAGTAATACCATCTACATTGAAAGCATAGGCCCTAAAGAGAACATACAAAAGGTATTCTCTTTGATGCCGAAAAGAGATGCCGAGCACAAAACATATGGAATTTCCGTAGATATTGATTATGAGGATGAAAAGGGTACACAGTTCAATTCAAAGGATATAATAAGCGTGCCTGTTATACAGCAGGTAAAACTGGTTTTAGGAGATTTAATGGCACCACCGGAGGTATTCATAGGGCAGCCCTTTCCGGTTTCGATAGAATTCTTTAACATGGGAAAAACAGTTCTATATAATTTGATGATTAAAACCGAGGGAAACTTCACTACGCAAAACTCCAATTATTACGTAGGAAATTTCGAAGCGGGGAATACTGACAGCTATGATGTGGGAGTTATACCGGAGCAGGAAGGTCCCATAAAGGGCAGTATTATATTTTCCTTTGAAAATGCGGTGGGAGAAGCCTTGGAAGTAGTAAAAGAATTTGAATCCAATGCAATTATGATGCCTATGGAACCAATGCCGGACCCCGGTTTTAACGATAATATGGGAAATGACGGCGGTGATGGGAAATTCATCAGTTTTATTAAAAATCCTTATGTAATAGGTGGGCTAATTATATTAGTTATGGGAATAACGATAACAATCAGAAAAGTCCGTAAAAAGAAAAAAGAGATGTGGTTAGATGAATAGCATGGATATAATAAATATGGGCCTCAGAAATATGTTAAGGCGCAAAACAAGAACAATACTTACGGTATTGGGAGTAATTATCGGAACTTCCTCAATAGTAATTATGCTTTCTTTGGGAATAGGGATGAATGAGAACTTTAAAAGAGAAATAGAACGAATGGGAAGCCTGAATATAATAAACATTGATGCCAACTATATACCGCCGGATATGAATGTAGGAGGCGGTATAAATAAGGAAGAAGTGAAGTTGGATGATAAATCCTTGGCACGTATTAATGCCATAGAAGGCGTTGATGCTGTAACACCTATTATGTACAGTTATTGGAAGTTTGGTGTAGGCAAGTTAGTGGGAAGTTTCAGCGTTATCGGCATAGATTCGGCCGTTATGGAAAAATTTGATTTTAATGTGGAAGAAGGCAGGCTGTTAAATGAAAACGATAAGGCGGCTTTAGTTTTCGGATCTTATCTGCCCGGTTGGTTTTGGAATCCAAAAGCCAACTACTATTACGGGGCCCCCATGGAGCAGCCTAACCTTATCAGCGATAAAATAATTATGACAATGAACATGGATTACGGCGAAAAAAGAAGCGGCGGCGGGTCCAGGAGCAGCGGTAATAAACCTGCGCCGGAATATAAAGTGAAAGGTGTCGGTATACTAAAACAGAGCAATAATGATAAAGACTATAATGCATATATGGACATTGTTCACTTAAAAAAAATGGTTGAAGAGAGCAACAAAGCCCAAGGCAGACAAGGCGGATTTGATTTTTATCCTCAAACAACATCAAAGGACAGTTATCAAAATGCTATGGTAAAAGTTAAGAATATAAAAAATGTAAAGAAAATACAAGAGCAAATAAAAGAAATGGGTTTTGGCACTTATAGTTTAACGGACATATTAGAATCAATGCAAAAAGCCTCTGCCGGTATACAGGCTGTACTCGGTGGGATAGGAGCTGTTTCCCTTTTAGTTGCTGCAATCGGAATTGCAAATACTATGATAATGTCCATATATGAGCGTACCAGGGAAATAGGTGTTATGAAAGTTCTAGGCGCTGAATTATCGGATATTAAAAGACTGTTCCTTTTTGAAGCCGGATTGATAGGTTTGTCAGGGGGAATTATAGGAATAATATTCAGTTTGCTCATATCTTTTTTATTAAACAACGCCGGTTTAACTTTATTTATAAATATGTTCGGTTACATGGAACCCGGGAGCAAAATTTCTATTATACCACTTTGGTTGATTCTTTCTTCTATTGTATTTGCGACAATAATTGGTATTGTTTCAGGTTATTATCCGGCGCGCAGGGCTATGAAACTCAGTGCTTTGGAAGCAATAAGGACAGAGTGATAGAGCTCCTTCGCCTTGACACGGTATATACCTTATTGTTATAAATAATATAGAACAAATAAATTGCAATGCAAATTAATTATAAAATAGGAGGATGTTAAATGGGCATTAAGGTTGCGATTAACGGTTTCGGAAGAATCGGAAGGCAAATAACACGAATGGTTGCAGACAATTGGAAGGACGGTGACATCGAGTTAGTTGCTATAAACGCAAGGGCAAATACAGATACATTGGCACATTTATTCAAATATGATTCTGCCTATGGTATATATGGCGGAACTGTTGAAGCGAAGGAAGATTCTTTAATAATTAACGGCAAAGAAATAAAAGTTTTTGCAATATCTGAGGCTGTTAACCTTCCGTGGGAAAAATTAGGTATAGATATTGTTGTGGAATCCACAGGAGTTTATACCCAAAGAGAAAGAGCAATGGAGCACGTAAGAGCGGGAGCTAAAAAGGTTATAATCACTGCACCGGGTAAAGATGAGGATGTTACCGTTGTTTTAGGTGTAAATGAAGAAGATTATAATCCGGATAAGCACACCATAATATCCAATGCTTCCTGTACAACTAATTGTTTGGCACCTGTAGCCAAAGTGCTGCACGAAAAATTTGGAATAATTAACGGATTTATGACCACTGTACACTCTTATACCAATGATCAGAAGATACTTGATAAAACACATAAAGATTTGAGGAGGGCCAGGTCTGCAGCCGAATCCATAATACCCACGACAACAGGAGCGGCAAAGGCAGTAGGTAAGGTTTTGCCGGAGCTTAACGGTAAATTGAATGGTTTATCCCTCAGGGTACCGACACCTACCGTTTCAATAACAGACCTTGTATGCTGCTTTGAAAAAGAAGTTTCCGTAGAATCAATAAACAGTGCACTGAAAGATGCTTCAGAGAATGAACTTAAAGGCATTTTAGGTTATTCCGACGAGCCGTTAGTTTCCATGGATTATAAAGGCGATAATCGTTCTTCCATAGTAGATGCTCTATCAACTATGGTAATCGGTGATAAAATGGCAAAGGTAATGTCCTGGTATGATAACGAATGGGGTTATTCAAGAAGAACCGTCGATTTAGTTGAATATATAGCAAAGAGAATGTAGGTTTAAATGTTTAATTGATTTAAATGCATTTTATTGGCAAACAAATAAAAAATAAAGATTTTAAAGGCTTTGTCTTAAGCATTTTATTGGGATGTTTTCGGCAAAGCCTTTAGGATATTTTCTGCTTTGGCAGTCTTTTTAATAGAATAAAAAAATGAAATAGTATAAAATGTAGGTATCGACATATTAAATATAGGAAGTGATTAGATGGAACATTCAAAAGAATGGTTCGGAATCTTAAAAAAAATGCCGCAGACGTTTTTTGGTTTATTTTTATATGCTTTAGGTATATTGGAAATGCTGTATTCCAATTTGGGTACCAGCCCTTGGGATACGTTTAACCTGGGTGTTATAAATTATGTCCCTATAACCTTCGGTCAGGGCTCACAACTGATTGGCTTATTTGTATTGGCAGCATCATATTTTATAGGAGTAATTCCGGGAATAGCAAGTATATTGAACATGTATTTTATAGGTTTTTTTATTGATATTATTGATAACACGGGTTTAGTTAAAACACCAGGAAGTTTTATAGGGAAACTGGCATTATTGGTTATTGGAATACTCACTATTGGTTGGGCGACATATTTTTATTTAAAGGTGGAATTAGGAGCGGGACCGAGAGACGGATTGATGGAAGGTTTGGTTAAAAAGTTGGATAAACCGGTATGGCTTATAAGGGGTACTATAGAACTTACAGTTTTAGCTATCGGTTATCTTTTAGGAGGACCTGTCGGCATAGGCACTTTAATTACGGCATTTACAATGGGTTTTTCCGTTCAATTGGCTTTTAAAATAGGAAAGTATGATTCAAAAACTGTAGAACATGAAAACATAGTTCAAACGGTTAAAAAATTAAAACCTAAGGAAAAAGAAGCCTTATAGAAAAAACGAGAGTATTATTGTATTGGTTAAATATCGAAAGAGGTGTAAAAATGGCAGAATTATTAGATGGCAGAGAATTGGCAAAAACACTTTTAAACGAAATAAAAGAAGAGTCAAATTCAATGAGAAGTAATAACATAATACCGACAATCGGTATCATAAGGGTGGGCAATAAAGGAGACGACATAGCTTATGAAAGGGGTATATTGAAAAACTGTGAAAAAGTAGATATAAAAAGTAAAGTAGTTGAATTAGACAACAATGTAGCCTTTGAGGATTTCGCTAATGTCTTGGAGTCATTTAATACCGATGATGACATACACGGGATACTTATTTTCAGGCCTTTACCCAAGCATTTAGACGAAAATGTAATCAAACATATGATAAACCCGAAAAAAGATATAGATTGCATGAATCCTTTGAACTTAGCCAAAGTGTTTGAAGGAGATACCTCAGGTTTTCCACCTTGCACTCCTGCTGCTGTGATGGAAATAATAAAAGGATATAGAATTGATTTGGCCGGGAAGAAAACAACAGTAATCGGAAGAAGTATGGTTGTGGGAAAACCGCTTAGTATGATGCTTTTAGGAGAGAATGCCACTGTAACAATTTGCCACTCAAAAACTTCGGAGTTGACTAAGGTATCATCGGATGCGGACTTATTAATAGCCGCCATAGGAAAAGCGAAATTTGTGACAAGTGATTTTATAAAGCCAGGTGCTGTAGTCATTGATGTGGGGATTAATATTGATGAAAAAGGGAAACTATGCGGAGATGTTGATTTTGAACTCGCTTCACAAAAAGCTTCTTATATAACTCCTGTTCCGGGAGGAGTGGGCTCCGTAACTACGGCTGTTTTATTAAAGCATGTAATCATATCAGCTAGGAATAGCTAACCAATTTTGATATGGTTTCGGCGCTAAGATTGTTGCTGACGGTACTTTCCGATGATATCGTCAAAGCCGCCGCGGCGAGACCGTATTTGCATGCTTTTTCGATACTGTCATGATTTAATAAACCGTATATTAGTCCGGCAGTTAGTGAATCTCCGGCTCCTGTAACATTTTTTATTTCGGCTTTATAGCTTGGAAATTTCTTTATACCTTCCTGGTTAATCAACATGAGACCTTCACTGCCTAATGTGAGTATTATACTTTTAACTCCTTTTTTTAAAAGCAAGGCCGCCGCTAATTCAATATTATCATCACTTAAACCGGCTAATGAAAATAGCTCGTCTTTATTTGGAGTAATAATATCTATTCCGTTCAATAATCCGATTAAACTTTTTGACTTGGAAACAGATACAGGTTCAATGCATATTGGAATTCGGTTTTTGTTTGCAAATTCGATTAAAAACAATATAGATTCCCTTTTTAAATTTGTATCACATATGATATATTTACAGTCCTTTAGCACCGGGCTTTTTTTCTTCAAATAATCCACATTTATTTCACATATTACAGACATATCTGATAATCCCAGAGTCAATTCGCCTGCATCGTTTAAGATTGCAATGTAGATTCCAGTCGAGTATTTGTGGGAAGCCAAAATATGTTCCGTGTTGATTCCTTTGTTTTTTATATCATTTAGAAAGAATTTTCCAAATTCATCATTTCCCATTGAGCTTAAAAGTGCGGTTTTAACGCCTAACAATGAAAGATTTTGCGCAATATTACCGCCCACTCCTCCGGAGGTTATTTTTATAGTACCGGGGTTGGAGGTTTCGGTAACAATCTTTTCAAAAGACTTACCTGTTATATCGCAATTTACCCCGCCTATTACAACAACATCAAACTTTGTATCCATAAATGGCCTCCTTTTCGTTATAAAAGCAAACTTACTATTTTATATTTTATCACCGACACGGAAGTTCGTATAGATATTCCGCAATATTTTGGTAAGACAAGCCTTTTAGTGTATAAAAACACTTAAGGTAATATGTGGATATAAAAAAAATAAACCTTGCTTTTCTTAGAAAGCTAAGGGATTCAACAATTATATGCTATCTTTGACATAAAGGGACAGGCAGTCTATAATGTTATGTAAACTAAAACAGCCGTGCTGAATCCCGGTATTACCGGGTACGGAGGAACCATAGGTGGGGCTAATCCATAGGCGAAAGCTTTGGTAGGGAACCTTCTTTCCCGAACCCGTCAGCTAACTTCGGAAGCAATTATAGAAGGAGAGGATTACTTAATGAAAAATACTTTAAGAAAAATTACAGGTGCTGCCATTATAACAGGTTGCATCGGTATTTTATCTACAGGTGTTTTTGCCGACAGTCTCTTAAAAGAAGGAGTAAGATGCAATGAAGTATATTTGCTTCAAAATAAGCTTAAAAGCATATCATATGCAAATTTTAATTCAACAGGTTATTATGGAAGTCTGACAAAGAATGCAGTTAAAAAGTATCAAAAAGACTATGGCTTGGTGTCTGACGGAGTTGCAGGGTACAGGACTTTAACTAAACTTGGACTTGCTAATGCATCTACTTATTTAGTACAAGGCAGTAGAGGTAGTGAAGTAACTAAATTACAGAACTCCTTAAACAGCAAGGGATTTTCCGTGGGAAAAGCAGACGGAATATTTGGCAG
>CAYXAT010000073.1:0-4307 GCA_964462065.1 uncultured Clostridiaceae bacterium
TGATTTCCGGGGAATATGAAATAGAAAAGAGGATGATGCTGGTAGCTACGGTGGAGGAAGACGGTAAAGAATTGGAAAAGTCTGTGGCATTAAATGATGTGGGGATTACAAAAGGGCCCTTTTCCAGGATAATCAGTTTGGGAATATACATAAATGATAATTTTGTGGATTTGTATTCCGCTGACGGTGTTATTATAGCAAGTCCCACCGGTTCAACAGCTTATTCATTGTCGGCAGGAGGACCGATTGTAAGCCCGGATTTAAAAGTGCTTATAATAACTCCAATTTGCCCTCATGTTCTGCATTCCAGACCTATTGTTGTATCCAATGAAGATGTGGTTAAAATCGAGGTATGTCATAATAATATGGAGGTAATGCTTACTTTAGACGGGCAGCAAGGTTATAAAGTCAAGCCCGGTGATATTGTTACAGTCAGGCAGTCACAATACTTTACAAGCTTGATAAAGTTGAAGGACAGAACGTTCTTTCAGGTATTGAGACAGAAGATGTCCGAAAGATGGAGATTTAACAGAAAAAATTAAAAGGAGGGGAAACTATTGAAAATTTCTCGTCATTCTAAAATACTTGAGATTATCGAGAATAATTTAATAGAAACTCAAGAGGAACTGGCCGAGCAATTAAAAAGCAAGGGTGTCAACGTAACCCAAGCTACGGTATCCCGGGACATTAAGGAACTGAGACTGATTAAGGTTTTATCCGATGACGGAAGATACAAATATGCTGCCATGAAGGATCAAAATACAATGTTAACGGAAAGGCTGCTCAAAACCTTTGCGGAAACGGTACTCAGCATAGATTATGCCGGAAATATTATTGTGATAAAAACATTTTCCGGGGCAGCCAATGCGGCGGGAGAGGCAATAGATGCATTAGATGTTAAGGAAATGGTGGGTTCCGTTGCCGGAGATAATACTATATTTATTTTAGTTAGAAACGAGGAAAACGTACCCACTTTAATAGAAAGATTTAAAAAATTAATGAAATAGGTGAACTTTATGCTTCATGAACTACACCTAAAAAACTACATAATTTTTGAAGATGAAAGAGTTAGCTTTACAAAAGGTCTTAACGTTATAACGGGGGAAACAGGTTCGGGGAAATCCATAATTATTGATGCCGTCGGTATTTTATGCGGCGGCAGATTCATAAAGGAAGATATTAAATCCGGAGCAGATAAAGCATTTATTGAAGGGGTTTTCGAAATAAATGCGAATAATGATGCTTTGGATTTAATTTTAGATGGCTATGGTGTTTCACGGGATGAAGACAATATGCTTTTAATACAAAGAGAAGTGAATATAAGCGGCAGGTCTTTGGCGAGAATAAACGGACATGCTGTAACGCTGGGTATGCTGAGAAATATAACTGAGTATATCATTGATATTGTTGCTCAAAACGAACACCAAAGGCTTTTTAAACCTGCATTTCACATGGATCTTGTAGATAATTTCGGCGCATCCGAACTGGATTATTTAAAAAATGAGTTGAGCCAATTAACATCAAAAATTGACTACAACAGCAAAATTTTAAATGATTTATACGGTACAAGCCTTGAAAGGGAAAGAAAGCTGGATTTATTAAAATACCAGATTGATGAGATAGAAAAATCGGATTTAAAAGAGGATGAATTGGAGAAATTAAAGAATAGAAGAGCTGTTATTTTAAATGCCGAAAAAATATTTAATACTGTTTCGGGTATTTATGAAACGCTATACAGCAATCGGGATTTTGGCAAAAGCATTATTGATGAATTAGGCATTTGCCTTAACGACATAGAAAATATTAAAAATATTGATTCTGCAGTTACCGAATACAGTAATACTATAGCCAATTGCCTTTATCAATTGGAAGACCTTAAAAGCTCTTTAAGAGATTATAGGGATAGCATTGAATTTTGCAGCAATGAAATTGAGGTAATAGAAGAAAGACTTTCTTTAATCGATAAGTTGACCAAAAAATACGGAAGCACTATTGAAAAGATTTTGGAGTATGCAGATGAAGCCCAAAAGGAATATGAGAGACTTAAGAACAGTGAAGGGACAATAAAAAAGCTTGGTGAAAAATTAAAAACTTTGAAAGAAGAGTATTTTATAAATGCAAATAAACTATCTGTTATTCGAAATAATATATCAAAAGATATTGAAATATTGATTGAAAAAGAGTTAAATGATTTAAACATGGAAGGAGCTAAGTTTTTTGTAAAAAATGAAGTAAAAGAGGGCTTTATTAATAAAAACGGCATTGATAAAATCGAATTTTTATTGTCGGCAAACCCCGGTGAGGCTGAAAGATCGTTGGTGAAGGTCGCATCGGGAGGCGAGGTTTCCAGGATAATGCTGGCTTTAAAAACTGTTTTGATTAAGGTGGAAAATGTTGATTGCATAGTTTTTGATGAAATAGATGCGGGAATAGGCGGAAAGACAACAAAAATGGTTGGGGATAAATTAAAATGGATTTCGGAAATAAAACAAACTCTTTGCATTACGCATTTACCGCAAATTGCATCAATGGGAGATAATCACCTCCATGTCTATAAAACAGTAAATAATGAAAAGACTTTTGCCACAATAATAAAGATAGAAAAAGATCAGCGCATTAAGGAATTGGCTAAAATGCTGGATGGAGGCAAAGACAGCAAACTGTCAATTGACCTTGCAAAGGAATTATTAAGTAAAAAGAATTAAGAATTATTGCTTACTTTTTCAATTTTTTTATTAGAATAATAGGACTTTAAAAAAGGAAAGTTAATTAATAAGAAAGTTGAAATGAAGGATGAACTCTCTTGGGGGATCAGGAGAGTGAAGTTATTGGGTTTACCGAAAAAGAGAATAATTACCAAGTGGCTATTATCTTTTTTTATTTTAATGACATTATTATCAATTTCTTCAATTGTTGCGGGGTTTCCGAATGAAATCACCATGATAAAAGGAGAAAAGCAAAAATTTCTCAATAATATTATTTTTAATATTGATTTAGAACAAAACCAAAAAAGTATAGAAGTTAAATCAGCAAGTTTATTATCACCCTATACTTTTTTAAATGCCCAAACCACGGGTACGATAAAAGGAGAAATAAAGCTGTTTGGGTTTTTCCCTATAAAAAAGCTTACTGTTAATATTTTACCGGATTTAATGGTGGTGCCTTCAGGTGAATCGATAGGTGTCAAAATCAAATCAAAAGGGATAATGATTGTCGGTTTGTCATCAATTACAGGTTTAAGCGGTAAGAAAAGTTGTCCGGCGGCTGAATCAGGGTTCGTTGTGGGAGATAAGATAATAGAAATAAACAATCAGGCAATGGAGAAAGAAAATGATATAGTCGAGATTATTAACAGCGATATAAATAGGGGAAAAAGGTGCAGTGTTTTAATCGAAAGAGATAAAAAAGTTATGGAATTGACAATATCCCCGGTGCAAAGTGTAGAAGATAAGTTATATAAATTGGGGCTGTGGGTAAGGGGAAGTATATCCGGTGTGGGAACCCTTACATTCTATGAACCTTTAAGCGGCAGGTTTGCGGCTCTTGGTCACGGGATAACAGATGTGGAATCAGGGCTGCTGATAGATATTGATAACGGGAAGATTTTAAAGTCAAAGGTTATAAGTATACAAAAAGCCAAGAAATCATCCCCCGGAGAGATAATAGGAATATTTAATGAGAGTACCGGCACCTATGGGATAATAGAAAAGAATACTCCCTACGGTATATACGGTTATATAGATCCGGGAAAAGTGAACAGGAATTTGAAAACGATGCCCATAGGTCTGGGAAGCCATGTTAAGGAAGGCAAAGCAAAAATTTTGACCACAATAGAGGATAATAAGGTTGAAGAATTTGATATTGAAATACAAAAAGTTTTTAAACAAAACAATGCCGATTCCAAAGGTATGATAATCAAAATAACGGATAAAAAGCTTATAGAAAAAACCGGAGGTATTGTTCAGGGAATGTCAGGAAGTCCCATAATTCAAAATGGAAGGTTAGTCGGTTCAATAACCCATGTGTTGGTGAACGACCCCATGAGGGGCTATGGAATATTTGTAGAATGGATGTTCAATGAGACAAAAGATGATAAAACTGCTGAGTATCGCGCTGTATCGGGTCAGTAAAAAAACGGGTGGACGATTGGGTCTGCCCGTTTTTCAAATTACCGCCATATTAGAAAATCGTCATCCTGAGTTTACGAAGGATCTTTCTTTTTCGCCTGTCTTACTGACAATTAAACCCACAATTTAAAATTGTGCACTATCGCAAATAGTCATCCTGAGTTTACGAAGGATCTTTCT
>CAYXAT010000073.1:4407-8517 GCA_964462065.1 uncultured Clostridiaceae bacterium
TTTAAAATTGTGCACTATCGCAAATAGTCATCCTGAGTTTACGAAGGATCTTTCTTTTTCGCCAGTCTTACTGACTATTAAACCCACAATTTAAAATTGTGCACTATCGCAAATAGTCATCCTGAGTTTACGAAGGATCTTTCTCTTTCGCCTGTCTTACTGACAATTAAACCCACAATTTAAAATTGTGCACTATCGTAAATCGTCATCCTGAGTTTACGAAGGATCTTCTATAGTAACTTTTTTCATCGTTTCCGGCGACAATTAAATTCATTATTTAAAAATATGTCTTAATTTGTATTTATTTTGTGAACGATAATTGGTATTAAATAGCAGGATATGATATTGCTATGTCGAATAAGTATTTTAAACACGAAGGGGGGAATCAAATTATGAATACAGATAAAATCAAAATTCTTATCGCTGACGATAATAAGGAATTTTGCTGTATTTTAAGTGAATATTTAGGTATTCAACCTGACTTTGAAATTGTAGGCATAGCAAAAGACGGAGTGGAAGCAGTTGAACATATCTCAACAAAATCACCTGATATTGTTATATTAGACATAATAATGCCTCATCTTGATGGATTAGGCGTACTTGAAAAATTAAATACTATGAACATTGAAAAGTTTCCCAAGGTAATTATACTTTCAGCGGTGGGGCAGGACAAGATAACTCAAAAAGCATTAGCCTTGGGTGCGGAGTACTATGTGGTAAAACCGTTTGATATGGAGGTGTTTTCCAAGAGGATTAGGGAAAGCATGGGGACAGTTAACACTATTTCCGAAAGAAAAAATTTGATTGATCACCCGTCAATAGTTGCATATGGTTCTTCCAGGGATCTAGAGGCAGCAATAACAAATATTATTCACGAGATAGGCGTGCCTGCACATATTAAAGGCTATTTATACCTGAGAGATTCCATAACAATGGTAATTAACAATGTGGAGCTTCTAAGTGCTGTTACAAAAGAGTTATATCCTTCTATAGCGAGAAAGTACAATACGACTTCCAGCAGGGTTGAAAGGGCTATACGACACGCTATTGAGGTTGCATGGGGCAGGGGCAGGGTAGATGTAATTAACAGTCTCTTCGGCTATACCATTCATAACCAGAAAGGAAAACCGACAAATTCAGAATTTATTGCTTTGGTGGCGGATAAATTGAGATTAGAAATGAAAATCAGTTAATAGCGTCATAATATTTTTTAATTAAATATTTATTTAAAAGGCTTAGTGTGTATAGGTCATTATATATGATCGCTAATAATGATTTTAATTTGGGCTTATTGATGCTAAGCTTTTGTCATTCTAATTTTAAATGTTCAATTTTATAATAAGTATGAGAAAAGCCTTGTAACAGCTTCGATAAATTTAATGGTCCTGGGTAAGTTTTTATAATAATCGATTGTAATCAAAGTGCTTATCTCCAAATCTTCAAGAAACAATCTGTCAAGTTCTTCGGTTTTTTCTCTGTCATATATTACTGCATTTATTTCATAATTCAGTTCAAAGCTTCTGATATCCATATTAGCCGTGCCCACTTGGGACAGTTCTCCGTCAATGGAAATAACCTTTGAATGAACAAAACTGTTTTTATCATAAAAGTATACTTTTACTCCGCTTTTTATTAATTCGTATAGATAGGTCATTGAAGCATAGTAAACAATAAAATGATCGTACTGTCCCGGGAAAAGTATCCTTACGTCAATACCGCCCAAAGCCGCAACTTTCAGTGCTTCCATTATACTCTCGTTGGGCACAAAATACGGAGAAGAAATATATATATGATTTTTTGCCATGGTTATCATTTTTATATAGCTTTGCAATATTGCCGGATAGTTGGAGTCCGGCCCGCTTTTTACTAATTGCATAACCTTTCCGGAACAATTATTTGTTATGGGGAAATATTCTTCTATATCATTGTCATCAAATGTGTAATCTCTGTTGGCTCGTTTTATGGTCAGGTAATCGTCTAAAAAGACAGCCTGAAGACCCAGCACAAAATCACCTTTAACCATCAGATGGGTATCCCTCCAATACCCCAGTTTTCCTTTGCCTAAATATTCATCACCTATGTTCTGACCGCCTACAAAACCCGTAAAGCCGTCGATTACGACAATTTTGCGATGATTCCTAAAATTTATCTGGGTATTGAATTTACTTAGGATAGGCGCCAAGAAGTAGCTGTATTGAAGAACTTCTATATCTGCATCTCGTAAATCCTGAAGATATTTTTTACCTATTTTTATTGAACCTACCCTATCAAATATAAATTTAATTCTGACACCTTCCTTGGCTTTTTCTATAAGAATGTTTTTTATCTCGTTTCCTATTTGGTCATTTTTCACTATAAAATATTCTAAATGGATATGATGTTTTGCTTTTTTAAGCTCAGTTTTAAGGGCATCAAATTTTTCTATGCCATTTTTAAATATTGTAATATCATTGTTAATAAATATTGTTGAATCGCTGTTTTTGTTTAGCAATTTTATAAGGGAAATGTATTCGGATGATTCAATATTTTTAATTGTGCAGGATAATATTTCTTTTATAAGAGGGCTGATTTCATCGCCCAATTTATGCTTCTTCCAATTCCTGCCCAAGAACAAATAAAGAAACATACCGAAGGGTGGCAACAGCACTATAATCACAAGCCAGGCTATTGTTTTCTCCGGTCTTTTTCTCTCTAATATAATAACTAATACTGTAATTATTGTATTGACAAAAAAGAAAAGTGAAAGTAACTGTTCAAGTTTATGCATATTTTTTACCACCTAAAGAATCTTTCGGTAAATCTATTATAGCATAGGTGTGTTTTTAATAACATAATGATAAAATACTATTATACGCAGATTGGTTAAATATATTTACGGAGTTGATGGATTTGGATTACTTTGAGAGGACATTGAAGTCCGACAATATTTATGATGGTAAAATACTGAAGTTAGATGTAGAAACCGTGTTGTTACCGAATAATAACACAACAATACGAGAAATTGTAAGACATCCCGGGGCTGTGGCCATCCTGCCTATTAATTATGACAATGAAATTTATTTTGTTAAGCAGTATAGAAAGGCATTGGATATGGAGCTTTTAGAGGTTCCTGCAGGGAAGCTTGAAAAAAATGAAATACCTTATGAATGTGCCCTGCGAGAACTGCAGGAGGAAATAGGTTTTGCAGCTAAAAATTTAACTTTGCTTGGAAGCTTTTATTCATCACCGGGTTTTTCAAACGAGATAATTTATATTTATAAAGCCGAGGATTTAACGCCGAGCAAGCTGGCTGCGGATGAAGACGAGTTTATTAATGTGGTTAAGCTCAGCGCGGAGGAATCCGTTAAAATGCTGAGTAAAGGGTTGATAAAGGATGCAAAAACTGCAATAGCTTTGTCCCTGGGATTATTGTTGTAAAAGAATATTTACTGAAAAGCAGGCATATATTTAATTGAAAATGGACAAAATCCCGGAGGTGGCATCCTTGTTAAAACGGTTTAAGTTTTTGCTTTTCAGTCAGATAAAAAATAATACATTTTTGTATATGGTTTTAACACTGCTTATGCTAATCGGAGTGGTTATAGGTGCATTTTGGATTGGGGTTATGCCCATAGAGACTAAGGATAGTTTAAAAGCCGGTATCGGTGATTATTTTCTGGTCATGCCGACTTTTTCATTTGATAACGGGTTTATATTTAGAAAATCCGTTTTGAATAATATTTTACCCATCATTATTCTTTCTGTTGTGAGTATAAAGTATTTAGGTATTGTGCTTGCACCGTTATACATAACGTTCAGGGGGTTTTGTCTCGGCTTCTCTATTGCTTTTTTATCGGAAAGCTTCGGAAGGAAAGGTCTTATATACACGTTGGTTGCCATGATGCCACAAAATTTAGTATATATTCCCGCATTGGTATTCGCCGGTTTCACTTCTATCAATCTCAGTATTATGATGTTAAGATTGCGTAAAGAAAGATTTAGCGATAATAGAAACAAATATATTCTAAAATACATGACCTACGCTTCTATTATTATATCTATCCTGCTTATAGCCAGTTTCATCGAAGCTTATATAACCCCGGTATTTATCAAAGGTGTTTCACCGTATCT
>CAYXAT010000074.1:0-8472 GCA_964462065.1 uncultured Clostridiaceae bacterium
CTGCTCCAGCCGGTAACCGGAGGTGACGGGGCTGCATCAATGTTTTCTAAGGTAAATCTAATAACATCTCTAAAGATTTGATTTATAAGCCCGGCCGGCACACCAAATCCCAGCAAAGCTACAAACGCTCCAGGGTTATCTCTCCTATAAGCATTAAATAGTTGATTTGTCTTTTGTGTTATTGAGCCGGAGTATTTACTTTCATTTGCTAAAACATAGGTCACAATATCTCTGAAAATATTCCGGGTTATAAAGCGGGGAACACCATAGCGCTGTAATTCTGCGTAATAATTCTCGAATTCTTCATCGACCAAGGTCATGATTCTATTAACATCCTGAGGGTTTTGACGCACATCTTCGAAATCAAATGACCTTATCGGATTATTGAACGGACAAATATAGGCAGGGTTCAGAGGGCATTGCATAGGCTGCCAGTATTGCTGATCCACATTCTCAACCTTCTTCCAATATAATTCATATTATTATATGCAAAAGTGTTGATGAACGTTAAAAAGTATAGCAATACGTTTTATCACCATAAGTTAATAAATTAAACCATCAATAGTAATGTTCTATTTCTGTAACACACTCGGATTTTATTCTTCCGACTAAAAATTGTAATGCATCAATAACATTTGGTCTTATATCACCGCCAATAAGCACATACATTATATCATCGCCCACATTAAGTATGCCTTTGTTAAGCCAGACTCTCACATGGAAGATTCCAGCCATTTTATAGGTTTCTTCTATAGCCGCATTTACTTTTTCACTGACATAGGAAAATTCCATCTTTTCTATTAATGAACCGTCATCTTTGCCATAGCGCACTTTGGCTTTGGGGGTCTGTCTGACTACGCCGTTGTGAACTAAAAACATTCCCTGCCGTAAAGCATTTTGCTCCGCTTTTGCTTCTTTTAACCATAAGTCCATGGAGGGGATGGTTGGTTTATCGCTTTTTATATTCATATTACATGAATTCTCCTTTTTATTTTAGATATATTATTGCAATTTTATGTTTTTCTTAACAAGATTCTATCACTTGCTTTATAGATATTCTACAAGATTCTCCAAAGATCGCATAACCTTTTTAAACTCGTTTAGTTACCTTTTTAATCTAAAAAATAAAATATAAACTTATAGAAATGTTAATGTTATTAACGATTCTTCAGCAATTCTCCCACCTGTTGCGGTGTACAACATGTAATATGCGCCAGTAGATTTCGGCATTGACGTAGGAAATGGATTCTTTTGCGCATTTTTTCATTTGATATATAAAGTTTATAATCTCCGGCTTCATTTCTGTGATTCAACATGTAGTCAAGCGTTCCTAATTCAACGTCTATAGGCTCCAATAATTTTTCACCACATTGGCTTATATTGTTTGCCGAGAGGGACTCTCTTATTTCCTTTTCGTATTTAGCAATAATCGCAATCCTTTCTATTTCAATCAGCGGGAATAAAACCTGAACCTGTGCTGACCATATTCTTTCATTCAATTTATCTAATTTATTGCAACGATAGTAAGACAAAACATGATTAGAATTTCTATCTGAACCTCTTAATGAATACTCAGGCATTTCTGCCACCATTCGTAATCCCTCCACAGGTTCTTCTTTTGTAAAATCTATAGTTCTTAGCAGCAACTCTGATACTTCCGCATCAACATCACAAAGCAAAGCAACAACAGTCGATATGTACTTTTTCCAATTGCTTGTAAGAGTGTCGTACGAATTCAAAACAAAGCTATTGAATACTTGTAAATCATAATTAGATACACTTTGGTTAAACACAATTTCCCTAATTTGTTTGCAATCAGGTGAAGATACATATTCGTTAGCCTCCAATACAAACAAACCATATTTTACGCTACCGGTAGGATATTCTTTGCAGAACTTAACCCATTTATCAAATTGTTTATCTGAAAGGTTTTTAATCCATAAAATTCTATTCCTTATAACTTCTTTATAAACCAGATACTCCTGAATACTATCTTTTGACTTTTCTCTATAGCCATTACGAACGTTTCTGGTTCCATACCTTTCAAGCAGATACCTTCCGGGCTCAACACTAACTAAATATTCATCAGTTGCATCTATCATATCTATGATGATATCTAAAGAATCTGTCTTTTGTCTATAAAAATACTCAACAGTGCTTCTCATCTGGTGTATCCAAGGCAAATCAGTTGGAACTTTTAATATTACATTTCTGTTCTCAATTAGTTTTTTTATCACCTGAGAAACAATGTACTGTGGTCCGGTTATGCAGCTCCACCAAAATTCCTTCCATTCAGTGCCTATCATGATCCGACCTCCTCATTGTTTTTTTCTATATCAACATGAAGTTCATCGAAATTAGATCCAATAATATCAATGAATGAATTCTTTCTAAGGCGATATAGCCCCTTTTTTGGTCTACTCAGGATACCCATTTCAACCATTTCATCCAAGAGGATTGTATAATCAGTTTCTGATTCTTTCTTCAAGCAGTGTATATCATACTCCCATGCTATTTCCATAATTTTGTTTATTGGATAGCCTAGCCAATGACCCACCTTTTCATCTTGAAAGTAATATAAAACTGCTATACAACGTGCAAGCATAAAATATCTTGAATCTAATTCCAGAGACCATCTAAATTTATCTCGAATACTTCTATTTAAATCAGCCGAATTCATAACTGCACCTAATTGATCATCTTGTAATGTAAATGGAGGATTCCCATCTACCGCACGATAATATTTGCCGTATTGTTCAGTCAGGGTTTCTACTAACATATACCCAAAGAACTGTAAAATACCCGGGTAATAATTAGTATTGGTAAGTATAGTTTCTAAATGCGGATAACGGTCAATCTGAAAACCAAGATACCTTAGCGGGCGAGATAACAATTGCAATGCATCGGTAGGGGATAATGGCTTAACACAAAGTGGTGTCCCAAGCTGCCCAAATACACCATTTCTTGAAGTTGCATTTCTTGCTCTGCATACATTATGTAATCCCGCAATAACAAACTTAAATTTATTTTTTGTAACTCTTTTTAGATCTATTAAGGGTTGTAACTGTATATAGTTATCTGAGGCAATTGATGCAAGAAAATTATCGGACTCATCAAGTAAAAGTAACATTGTTTCTATTTTTTTATTACGGTAAAATTTGTCGAACTGAGAACATAATTGTTTTATTGTATCACAATTGCCAAGTGTTAAATCTGTCTTTTTATTGATATCCTCTATAACTTTTACCACAAAGGCTGCCTCTGTTTTACAATCGATAATATTACTAAATACAGCATAAGAATGAAATTCAGGCTTCATGCACCTACTCTCAGCCCTTTCAAGTAATGCGGTTTTCCCCAGCTGGCGGCCACCATAAACAACACATGCACCGTTTTTATCAATAATTGTAGCTAATTCCCTTGTGCGACCACAAAACATTTCATCTGCAGTAGAACCTCCATCTCTCACAAAAGGCTGATATGTTGTATATGGCAAAGTACATTTTAATAAAGCCGGCAAACGTTCTGTGACCTGGTACGTTGCAAGATATAATGTCAGCACCTGATCAATCAGTAAAAAAGGGTTTTGTCCGGAAGTCTGCATATGGAATATTTCTGCAATTTGCCTCCTTACTGTTCTATCCAAAGGACGATCAATTAATACCATAGCAATTCCACCCAAATCCATTGAAGAAATAGTATCAACAAGCTGCTTTGCAGTATAGTTACCATATAACACTATTACATTTATTGGGGATTTGATTTGCGTTCCAAATGCAGCAATGGGGTGCCTATAATCTGCCATGCTTCTTGCTGTTGGAATTGCATGTAGATGGAATATTTCCTCTTTTCGTCCTTGGACTTTAGTCACATTTCTAATCTTTATTCCGAAACCGGTAAATAGTTTATCTATTTGGGCGGCGGTTGTATTCCCTTTGCGTACGGGCCAATTTTGTATAAGCTTTTTACTATCTTCTCTCAACCTAGATGTCCATTCCTTGGGCAATCGTTTCTCAAGGTAATCCCATCCAAAACTTTTCAGTGCTTTTGAAGTCTGCCCACTCCATCTCATGCATTCATTATATAGTGGAGTGAATACTTTATCAGAAACAAACACTGAAAATAAATCTTCATCGTATAAAATAGCGTTAATTTCATCTGTAAGTTCATTATCACCCGTATCAAATCGATTAATAAATTCCTCTGTAACAGCGAAATTCATATCTCTTGATAATAACAAGCTGGCTTCATTAAGCAACTGAGAAGATTCTCCATCTTTCAGCTTAGCCACTCTCTCACCTATAGCTTCTCTTAAAATTTTCCCTTTTTTAGTTGCTAACTCATCAATCTGTTTTTCCAAGACTTTTAAAAATTGCTTCCAGCACCCGAAATCTTTTATTTTATAAAATGATTTCCTGTACTGTGTCGCTAACGATAATAACGATTCTTTTTGAGTCTCGCTAATCCTGTTGTATGTATATGCTAACTCTAGTTTTTCCTTAAACTGCTCTTCTCTTTCATTAGCATTCTTTATTGCTTCATTCAGCTGCTCTTCTGAAATATGAAAGTCATATTTCTCATTATTCACGGCAAAAAAATTGCCAAGGAGCTGCAATTGATGTAAATTATCAAACATATCCGATTCTATACAAAATATCTCATTTCTTGAGTTTTCAAGGCTTCCGTTTTCATAATTAATATGCTTTAATACGTTTCTCCATGGTTCGTAGTATTTTACATCAATAAAGGCCTCGTTAATAATTGGCAGACCCCTATCATCCATTGAAATGATACCTGTATTAAGCAATTCGGAAAAAACATCTATATAATCTATATTAGCTGTTAAATGCAACTTCATTTGCTTTAACATCCAGAGTAGCATATTTATATACTTTATGTTAACCTTTTGACACATTACATATGTATCTTCAATCAGTTCTAATACCTCTTCCCTAAGGTTCTTAGCCCTAACGATATCCGCTGAACCTGTTTCTGTATTAATCTTATGTTCAAACCATGTCTTTATCAATATTAATCTACTGCTGAGTTGGCGAATTGCTTGCTGTTTTGCATCAAATGCGAGCTCATATCTGTTTCCCGGCTTTACTGCATGCCAGACCTCCATTAACTTGGATTCTATTTTTTTATCATTTAAAACTAAAATACCGTCTTGCTCATAGCTATACTCATTTAATATAAGTCTAACAAATTCAACTTCTTCCCTGGAATTCTTGTTATCAACAATAATTTTTATACAATTATAAAGATCACTATTAGAACCAAAACAGTTATTATACATGGACCACAAAGCCTTCATTCTTGTTTTTATATTGGGTAAAGCAAGTAGACCTTCTGCTTGTATTTGGAGCTGTTTTGCGAATCTTTCATTTTCTACTGCGTCACCCAGAACTGCAATGGTTGCTGATGAAAATCCATTGGGCAGGGATTCCCTGATGCGTATAAGTTTATTAAATAAAGGCTTTGCACATTCTAATGATGGGAAATAAGTGTCATATTCGCATAGAAATCGCTCAGATTGGCTTTTAATAGCATGGTCATATTCGGAACCGGGAACCAGTAGCGCATACATATATGATGCCAACACCATGCACTCATATTCTGGTTCCATATATCCAAAAGTTTCGGATAATTTACTTGACGTATATGTAAACTCATCTATTGGCAATGCACTCGAGACTAATAACTTGTTATATAATTCTTTACATTTTGTATTGCTTTTTATTAATGATGCAGTTTTGGATAATAGCAATGCCCTAATTACTGAAGAAGTATTATTAATATCTTTTTTTCCCGGCATATCAAGTATTTCGTTAATAATCTCACAAAACTCTTCATCTGTCGGAATTTCTTCATCTTCTTCTGCAGTTTCATCTACAATATCTATTAAAGATTGTGGCTCATCTTTATATTCATTGCATAGATCTTTCATGATTTCACTATTGATACTTTTCTGTTTTATATCAAAACTTCCTACCTGAATTCCCTTATCATCATCTGATTCAACTACTATTTCTTCTAAGACGCTATTATTCTTATTCTTTATTATACTTCCTAACTGCCTTCTAGCAGAATCTTCATCAGTTAGTGGTAGCTGACATTTGATTATATCCTCGTTTAAATAAATATAAAGACTTTTACACTGTTCCCCAACTGCTCTCGGATATTCTTTACCATTCATTATAAATAATATATTATCATAATTTGTTAAACTCAATTCATGATTATCTGAAACTATTTTGCAACATACATTTTCCTCATTATAGATTACTAATACCTCACATGATTTCTCATTTCTTTTAATAGAAGCCTTGATACGATAATATTCATCTTCTGATAAAAACTTTTTAATGCCGTAAAAATATGTTAACAGGCTCATATTCTTGGATATAATATCGATTACCATATCCTGCTCAATCTTTTCTTTACCACATACTTTAAATTGACCATATGTTAGTGTCCAGAATCCTTTCATTTGAGTAGAAATTGTTTCTTTCATCATACATGAATAAGTGTAGTTTGTAAGGCAATAGGCAACAATACCTTGTTCTCCTATTAAATACTTTGCAATTAGGCCCTTATTTACTAATATCTCTAATGCGCTATTGACTTTATCTTTTCCTTCATCATTATCATAGAAACAGTCCATGCATACTCCAAATTTATGAATTTGTTCTTCCGTAAGAATTCCCATGTTTGTACACAGTGGTAGAATCGTCCTAATCTCCTTAGGAAGTTTTATAATTTCTTTTTTAAACGATGATGCGCTAGGCGTAGATGTCTTAATTTTATTTACTGCCTGTAATAAAGTAGTATTCTTTACTATGATATCATCTAACTTTTTACTATCAGCAATAGCAGTTTCAATCTGTCCCTTTGGCTTTTCTGTAACATTTAATATTTCACTTTCCCGCTTTTTTATATCGAGTACTGTACTCTTACGTTGCCTGGCAATTGAATCGGTTGTTTCCATCACTTCTGTAACCCTATGTATTGTGGTAATTTTAGACTTTTCGTAAAAATAGGTTTTTCTTGCAAGCCCATTCTGTATTCTAACTGGGTAAATCATGCTCGCTTTCTCCAATAATTCGATTCCTTCATCAGAATCCAAATCTTTGATATCTAAAATTCTAATAAACACCTCTGGAGCATTTAATTTCCCACTTATTTCTGAGATGTCTGTCGATTTTAAGGAGTTAAGTTGATTTAAAATGTCCCCTGCATCATCCTGAAACGGCTGCAATGCCTCGGAATATGCTTCTACAGAAGATCTAACAGTTAAAAACTTCGATAATATATTTTTTACATTTTCAAACTGATCCTCTATAACACGGTTTCTTTTATCCTCAATTGCCTGAACATACTTAGACACTGCCTCTCCCATTGGTATCATTTCATATTCAGAAAGTATATTTTCTGCAAATGAATAAATATTGGAATACTCTTCATGTAAACTTTTAATTTTTTGGTTAAACGAATTTATAATTTCAATACTTGGCACTTTGCCTGCTGATAAAACATCTTCTATAACACCTAACTCATTTCGCGCTAAATTAGCCAATTTATTGAATTCGATAACAAGACTATTAATTTCTTTTTTCTCCATAGACTTTTCCTTTCTATTTAGAGTATAAAGTTTTTAGCGCCTTTTACATTATCAGATAAATTGTCTATACGATTATTAATTTTATATTCAGAACATTTTTAATTACGCTATCCTTATAATAAATACCATTTGTATTCCCTGCCACAAGCTTCATAGGCTACATAACCGGCTGCCCTCATTTTCGAAAGTTGTCCTGATACGCTCTTAGATATATTTGATGTATTAAATACTGCCCCATTTTGTAGGCAATATAATGTTATCTCGGATGTAAAAGCACCTTGCGGGCACATTAATAGCTTTTGTCTTATTAGATCGGCAATAAGCATTATTATATCCTCCATTCTTCTAATTACTGTTAATAAGCATAAGAAATTGTGCTTTCAAACTTACATCTCCCAATTATATGCAAATTAACCTTCACCTACCATTATACCATAGATCTTTAACATTAAAATATTAATAGTCTTTATCATCACAAACTGAAATGTTCTTTTTACTATAGCCCCAGATCCTAAGAGCGCCCACATCTACCTTTTTTATCGATGATATATATTAAAAGCCCGACAAAAACGAAAAGAAAAGTATGCTGTAAAGCTAGATATTCCCAACTTTCATTACATATTTATGTTAGAATGACAGTAACAATACCAGATGGTGATGGAATGAAATATATTACCGGACCTGATAGAAACCAATTTTTTGCACGATTGTATTGATGATTATGTAGGTAAGGATAATCCAAAGTATCTTTTACACGAAAGATTTCTATTAAGGAATGTTATTTGCATATTTAAGGATTTAAGGATAACCGTTCCTGAAATTGCACACTATAGTTGAAGTAAGGAATG
>CAYXAT010000075.1:0-3750 GCA_964462065.1 uncultured Clostridiaceae bacterium
GGCTATAAGCCATTTATCGTTTTTGTATACCAAGCCAACGCTATGTCTTAGAAAAACCTTAAAATTATTTTTTTGCTCATTCAAATCGTCTTCATAAACATAGTCAAAATTGTAAGTCTCGGTTATAGAAAGTAACACCATATCCCCTTTTTTTCTTGCCTTTTTCAGATCAACTTTAGAGTTTATATTTATAAACTTAATGCCTCTGTTATTAGACCAATCAGTTAAGTATTTCATCCTTTTTGCTTCATGCTCGAAGGACCACTGGGCGTATTTTCTGAAGATATCGTAATGCTGTTTTAATTCTTTCCAATCACCCGTCAACAGACCTTTGCATTTTACATCATATATTTCCTGTATCCTTTTATTCAAGGCCTCTATATCTACAGTATCCGGCTCTGCACAATTGACAATTTGAAAGATAAAGAAACATAAAAATAGCATTATTAAAATAAAAAAAAGAGTGTATTTCTTTTTCATTCAATATTTCTCCTTAATTGAATATTTAGTTTATAAATATAGTTTTGCTTAAATCAAATTATGTATTGCCGGAAATAGATGGAAGTTGCTGATTATTTGAAATGATTTCAAAAAGAAAAATAGGCTTAGACCTATTTTTAGTGATGTATATAAATTTTTTTTGCTAACAAATCAAAAGCTTTCTGATAAGCTTTTTTATCGCTTAAATATAGTTTAAACCGCCCGGGTAGCTTTTTCTTATATACAAGCTTTCTGCAATTTAACTTTCTGCACTCGACAAAATTTTCTTTTTTATTTGAATTTGACTCACATCTAACATTTTCTGTCATATAACAACACCCCTTTGTACTATCTTACTCAAATAACCGAATAATGATTGTCTTATATAATCTATCATAATAAATCCCGATATGTCAAATATCAAAATCTAATGTTTACATGATAAAAAACCCCCATTAAAAGATTATGTTTTCTTATTATAATCTATTAACGAGGGTTCTTATATGCTACCTACTATTTAATTATTTCATCAACTTTTTGGCAAGAGGGGCATAGCCCTTCAACAAGCGTGCGATGCCTATCAATTGAATACCCCGTTTTTTCGGCTATTTGTATATCAAATTCCTTATTATATGGAAAGGGCACATCACAGACAGAACCGCAACCGATACACAGCAAGTGATAATGCGCATCCAAACGTGATTCATAACGGTCGGTCATAGGCAGTTTAACATGAAGTATTTGTCCCTGGCGTTCTAAAATATTCAAATTCCGATAAACGGTACCTCGGCTTATTTTATCATCTACTGCTCTTACATCGAGATATATTTGGTCGGCGCTTGGATGATCGCTTCGTGATCGAACCGCATCTAATACCAGTTGACGCTGTTTTGTTTTTCTTCGATGCTTCACAACATAACATCTCCTTGACAGTAGGCCTACATCCAGGCTGAAAGAGTTTCTTGATTCAATTTATTGTTATCCAATTCAGAAAGGGCTTTCACTTTTTCAATATCCAAGCCGGCGGCTTTGGCAAAACGTTGGCCATATTCATGGTCAGCCAGATAGCAATGCGCTGCATGGCGATATTTAATATTTACTGTAACAGTAGCCATATCAGCAACTGTATTTTCAATCAGTATTTGCTTTTTATCCTCTGTTAATACGCGCCACAAATCTCCGCCCGCACGGAAACAATCATCCGTAGGATCATCTTTTGGGTCATATCGATACATTGCACCTTCTAAATCAAGGGGTGGCTCCATAACCTCAGGCTGGGCTGTCCAAACGCCATAGCTATTCGGTGTATATGCCGTCGTACTGCCATAGTTACCATCTGTTCTCATAGCACCGTCACGATGATAATCGCTTACGGGGACCTTTGCACGATTCACAGGGATAAGATTATAATTTACCCCTAAACGGTAACGATGTGCATCACCGTATGAAAACAACCTGCCCTGAAGGAAACGATCGGGGCTAAAGCCGATACCGGGAACTACATGGGCAGGAGTAAAGGCAGCTTGTTCTACCTCTGCAAAATAGTTTTCCGGATTTCGATTCAATTCTAAAACTCCTACTTCTATTAACGGATATTCTACATGCCGCCAGATTTTTGTGATGTCAAATGGATTCTCATAATGGTTTTTTGCTTGTTCCTCGGTCATAATCTGCACATACATAGTCCACTTTGGGAAATCACCGCGTTCGATAGCTTCGTAGAGATCTTTTCCGTGATATTCTCTATCCATACCGTTGATCTTAGATGCTTCTTCATTTGAAAAGTTTTTAATACCTTGACAAGTCTTAAAGTGAAATTTACACCATACTCTTTCATTTTTTTCATTATAAAAGGAAAAGGTATGCTCCCCAAAGAAATGCATGTTACGGAAGGAGGCGGGTATGCCTCTGTCGCTCATGACTATTGTAATCTGATGAAAGCATTCCGGCAGCAAAGTCCAAAAATCCCAGTTATTCTGAGCTGACCTGCGGCCCGTATGGGGATCTCGTTTGACTGCCCTGTTAAGGTCGGCAAAATTATGCACATCCCTTATAAAGAATGTCGGTGTGTTGTTGCCTACCAGATCCCAGTTTCCTTCTTCTGTATAAAACTTTACTGCTACGCCACGAATATCTCTTTCACAGTCAGCAGCACCGCGTTCTCCTGCAACAGTAGAAAACCGTACAAATAATTCAGTTTCTGCACCGGGCTGTAAAACTTTTGCTTTGGTAAATTCGGAAATATCGTGAGTTACGGTGAGTTTTCCGTATGCACCCCAACCCTTTGCATGCATGCGGCGCTCCGGAATCACTTCGCGGTTAAAATGTGCCATTTTCTCCATAAGCCATACATCCTGCATAACTACGGGGCCTCTTGGACCGGCAGTAATAGCGTTTTCGTTATCTGCCACCGGTGCACCTACTTCGTTTGTCAGTTTTTTATAATCGTCCATGGAATTCTCCTCTCTTCTTTTATTTCTATCAAAGGTAAAGATTTCAATAACATATATTGCAAACAAGATATTCTCTATGTAGGCAGTAGAAGTTATCATTCTATTTAAACCTTAATAGGACTTAGTACTGATATTATATCATATGTAATCATTTCTGCAATAGAATAACAACTTAAAATAAAATATTTGTGCCTTCCATTTTACACCTCAATTGACAAACTAAACGCACCCTACAGTTATGAAAGTGGCTGTAGTTAATCTAAAATCTTTGAATGAAAAAACCCCGATAAAAAGTTTTTTTGAAAACTTTTACCGGGGGTTCTAATCTTTTGTCTACAGTTTAATTATTTCATCAATTTTTCCATGGTTTTAAGCAGTTCGTCCACTATTTCAGTCTCCCCATGTTCTATGCTTTTTACAATACAGCTTTTCATATGGCTTTCCAGCAAAACCTTAGAAAATGACCTCAGTGCTGCTTGGGCTGATGCCACCTGATTCAATATATCATCGCAATATATATCGTTTTCAACCATTCCCTTTATGCCTCTGATCTGCCCCTCAATTCTGTTTAAACGACTGATAAGATTGCTTTTTAGTTTTTCTACCCTCTCTACATGTTTTTCACATTTCATTTTATCACCTAAATATTTTTAATTTCTGTTACATCATATCCTGCGTCCTCTACTACATCTTTTAAAATTTCATTATCTACTTCTTTTGTTAATACAACTGTTGCCTTTTTTTCTTCCAAACTGACTATTGCGTCTTCAACTTCAGCCAGTTCTTTCAGTGCATTTTTAACATGCATTACACAATG
>CAYXAT010000075.1:3850-6604 GCA_964462065.1 uncultured Clostridiaceae bacterium
CTATCGTTCTTCTATCGTTCACCTATCGTTCAACCATCGTTAAAGTTTACGGTTTGAATCTCTTCAGCCTCAATGCATTGCTCACCACAGAAACAGAACTGAATGACATTGCCGCCGCTGCAATCATCGGATTGAGCTTAGGACCGCCGAAGGCATACAAAAGTCCTGCCGCTACCGGAATACCTATAGTATTGTAAAAGAATGCCCAAAACAGATTTTGTTTGATGTTTCTTATAGTGCTTTTACTCAATTTTATAGCTGTTGCCACATCCAACAAATCACTTCTCATAAGAACAATATCTGCCGATTCCATGGCTACATCGGTGCCGGAACCGATTGCTATCCCTATATCTGCCTTAGCCAATGCCGGAGCATCGTTTATTCCGTCTCCCACCATGGCTACTTTTTTACCTTCTTTTTGAAGGATGCTTATTTGCTCTGCTTTGTCCTGAGGCAAAACCTCCGCCAATGCTCTGTCTATGCCTACTTGTTTTGCTATGGCTTCCGCCGTATTCTTATTATCACCTGTAATCATAACCACTTCTATTCCCATAGCATGCAGGTTGCTTATTGCTTTTTCACTGCTTTTTTTGACTATATCCGCTACGGCTATTATTCCTGAAATATTCCCGTCAACCCCGATAAACATAGGCGTTTTTCCTTCTTTTGCAAGCCTTAGCGCATCATCACCGGACTTATCTGTATCCAAGCCTTTATCCTTCATCAGTTTTAAGTTACCCATGAAAACCTCTTTACCGTCAATTACCGCCTCAATACCGTGACCCGGGATAGCATTAAAAGATGTCACAGTAAGAGCCTCTATCTTCTTGTCTTCCGCTTCTTTTACAATAGCCTCACCTAAAGGGTGCTCAGAACCTTTTTCCGCAGAAGCAGCTAAAGCTAATAGTTCTTTTTCATCGATACTGCCGTAAGCCACGATGTCAGTAACTTGGGGCTTTCCTTCGGTAATGGTGCCGGTTTTATCCAGGACTACCGTATCAATTTTATGGGCTGTTTCCAACGCTTCCCCGCTTTTTATCAGTACGCCGTAATCAGCGCCTTTACCGGTACCTACCATAATTGCCGTGGGCGTTGCAAGTCCAAGGGCACAAGGACATGCAATTACCAATACGGATATAAATATAGACATGGAGAATACCAGACTTTCACCGGTAACATACCATAGTATCCCTGCAACCAAAGCAATCGCCATAACAATGGGCACAAAATATCCCGCTACAATATCAGCCATTTTCGCAATCGGGGCTTTCGAACCCTGGGCTTCCTCCATGAGTTTAATAATTTGTGCCAAAGCCGTATCTTTTCCAACCTTCTCAGCTTTAAATTTTATGCTTCCATTTTTATTAATGCTTCCGCCGGTAACCTTACTGTCTATTGTTTTCTCTACCGGAATACTTTCCCCCGTAAGCATTGATTCGTCAACGGATGTATACCCTTCCGTTACCGTACCGTCCACGGGAATCTTATCCCCCGGTTTTACAACAATAATATCTCCTACCTCAACTTCTTCCAACGGGATTTCAATTTCTACGTCACCTTGAATCACTGTAGCTGTTTTGGGCGCCAGACCCATCAACTTCTTTATCGCCTCCGAAGTCTTTCCCTTTGAAACGGTCTCCAAAGTTTTACCCAAAGATATTAAGGTGATTATTATAGCAGCGGATTCAAAATATAAATCGTGGGCATAATGAATTTCTCCCTGACTGATTTTATAAACCGCAAACAATCCATATATTATTGCCGCCGATGTTCCCACGGCTACCAAAGAATCCATGTTGGGGCTTCTCCGCAAAAGGGATGAAAAACCTATGGTATAAAACTTGTACCCTGCAATAACAACAGGTATAGCTAAAAATAATTGGATTAAAGCAAATCTTAAAGGATAAACATCGGGGTTTATCCAAGACGGAACCGGGAGTCCCACCATGGGCCCCATGGCTATATAAAAAAGAGGTATAGCGAATACTGCGGAAAAGATGAATTTTGTCCACATAGTTTTTATTTCTTTCTCTTTTCGCTGTTTATCCTCATCAACGCTTGCTTCTCTTTCTACATCCAAAGCCTTATATCCAGCTTTATTGATGGCTTGTTTTAGCTCCGATAACCTTACGATGCTTGCGTCATATTCTATTACAGCTTTTTCCGTTGCCAAGTTTACTTGTGCTTCTTTTACACCGGTAAGTTTCTTAAGCGCCCTTTCCACTGCTCTCACACAAGCTGCGCAAGTCATGCCTTCAACGGGGATTGTTACCTTCTTTGTTTCTTGTATTTCCTCTGCCTTGTAACCCGCTTTTGATACCGCATTTTCAATATCCGCAGCCGTAATAATACTATCGTCAAACCTGACATTGAGCTGCTCTGTTGCTAAATTCACACCGGCTTCCTCTACCCCTGCCAGTTTGCTTACGGTCTTCTCAACCGTTCTTACACAGGCCGCTCAAGTCATACCGGTTACTTTAAAATCAACACTTTTCATAAGTAAAACTCCTTTCGGTAATTATAGATTACCCAATTTATATACTATAAATATTTAGATTCATATATTTTAATATTTCGGATAAATCAAAGATCATCGTATAAAATCTTTAAGATTCTTCAGTCGCAAGCTCCTTCAGAATGACATAACCGGGTAGACAGAGTCGCAAGCTCCTTCAAAATGATATAACCGGGCGGACAGAGTCGCATGCCCCTATAACAGCCCAGAGCAGATTGAATCATCTGCTTCTGCATCCG
>CAYXAT010000075.1:6704-8418 GCA_964462065.1 uncultured Clostridiaceae bacterium
TCTATTAAACCGTATTTAGTTTTGATTCGATCTAATTTTTCCAGCATGGGTTTTGCGATAAAATATAAAAATACCACTGTAGCCGTAGCATGTACCAAATCAACAGGGATTCCCCTGAGATAAGCCAAAATAAACATTTCAATACCGGGCTTTGCCTGATACATAAACACCGCCGCCGGGTTCATTATTCCCCCATATATGAAAAATGCTGCAAACCCTCCGAATATACAAAGGGCAATTGTGTTTCTCCGCAAATAACCTTTACGAAAAAGCACTCCCGCCAAAAACCCTATTATACCGAAGGCAAACATCTGCCAAGGAGTCCAGGGTCCTTGACCAAAGAACATATTGGATACAAAACCCGTAACGGCACCTACTAAAAATCCCGCTTCTCCGCCAAAGGCAACTCCGGCTATTATTACAATGGCTGCCACAGGCTTAAAATGAGGCAGCATGAAAAAAGCAGAACGCCCCGCCACTGCTATAGCACATAGCACTGCAATTACGATAAGCTCCCTGGCTTGGGGCTTGCGGCTTTCAAATATCATGACAAAGGGCAGCATGGTTTCTAAAATTATGAGCATGCTGATAAAGTAGTATTTTCTATCCCCCAAATAATAAATTCCCGTATAAATAGTCAAGGGTATTGCCATGAGAATCATAAACATAGCTGCTTTAGTGCGCTTGGAAAGCTGCCTTTTATCTCTTTCTGTTTGCTCATTGGCTATAGTATCATTATTTTTATACCAAAGAGCTATTTTTCCGCCCTTGCCTCCCCTATCATCCACATCAGATTCTTCTTGGTTATCATCGTCTATATTATAATCTTCCGGCTCCTTAATCTTAAAGGGCTCTCCGTCTCCTCCGCATGCCACAATAACATCCTCAGGGGTAACAGCTTGGGAGAGTTTATGCCGTGCCATTCGATTGGCAGCTGTTGTATAAAAGCTGTTACCGGAAAAAAACTGACGCGGAGTGTCCCGGCTGACTATATTTCCGTCAAAAAACATGGCGCAGCTATGGGCATACACAGCACAAAATTCGATATCATGGCTGACCATTATAATGGCAACGCCTTTTCTCAGCAAATTGTATAATATTTGGGCAAACTCCCTTTTAAACTCTCCGTCAAGCCCTTTAGTTGGCTCATCAAGGAGAAGGATTTTTGGCTCGGACAGTAATACCTTAGCAAGTGCCGCCCTCTGCTGCTCTCCGCCGGATAAATCATAAGGATGCCTAAAAAGCAATTCCTCCAAGCGGCACAGCTTTGCTATCTCCTTAACCTTCTTTTCTCTGTCTTTTTTATCCTGTCCCTTATGAGAAAACATCTCGTAGAGTTCCTCCTCCACTGTTTTCCTTGCGAATATGGACTGTGGATTTTGAGGAAGCACTCCTAAAACCCCTTGGTAGATTTGTTTATTCTCAATTTTAGATATATCCTGACTATTTATCATCACCTTACCGCGATAAGGCTTATTTATACCCGATACCATAGAAAGGGCTGTGGTCTTTCCCGTAGCGTTTCCCCCTAAAATTGCATAAAACTCACCGTAATTGACCTTTAATGAAAGACCTTTAAGCACATCCTCCAATTCCTTCTCATAGCGAAACCATACCTCATTCAGCTCTACAGCAGGTATTCCCCTATTTTCATAGGTGTTTTCCTCTATTGCCGGTATTTCACCTAAAGGATGGGTCGCTGAGAAGTCATCCA
>CAYXAT010000076.1:0-3648 GCA_964462065.1 uncultured Clostridiaceae bacterium
GGTATTACCGATGCTTTTTTACCGCTGAATACTTCCGCGATGTATTCCATTACTGTATCTTCCTTAGCCGCACCGGTTGCTTTGAGATAAGCACCCAGCATTACCATGTTGGCAATTTTACCTGTACCAAGTTCATCTGCTATTTCGTTAGCCGGAATATAATATGCTTTTATATCTTCTCTTTTAGACTTTATATCTATCAGCGAACTGTTGACAAACAGTAAACCGCCCGGGATTACGTCTTTTTCGAACTTTATTAGTGACGGTTTGTTCATTGCAATTACTGCAGTGGCTTCTGTAACCGTAGGAGCCCCCACCGGTTCGTCAGATACTATTACGTTGCAATTAGCTGTTCCTCCACGCATTTCAGGACCGTAGGATGGTAGCCATGACACATTTCTTCCTTCTTTTAAGCCTGCTTCAACAAGTATTTTACCCATGGACATTACACCTTGTCCGCCAAAACCTGCCATTATAATTTGATGTGTCATTTATTTCACCTCCTCAGGTTTTCTAAAGTTCTGTATCGGATAATAGGGAATCATATTATCTTCAAGCCACTTAAGTGCTTCAACCGGTGTCTTACCCCAGTTCGTAGGACATGTTGACAATACTTCTACAATTGAGAATCCCAAGCCTTTCATCTGTACCTCAAAGGCTTTCTTTATAGCTCTTTTTGCCTTCATTAGATTCGGTATATTGTGTACCGAAACTCTTTCTACAAATACCGCCTTTGGTATAGTAGCTAACATTTCGCTGACTCTTAAAGGCATGCCGGCATGATTTTCGTCTCTGCCTAAAGGTGCCGTAGTAGCTTTCTGGCCAACCATTGTTGTAGGTGCCATTTGTCCTCCGGTCATACCGTATATAGCGTTGTTAACAAATATTGTAGTAAATTTCTCGCCTCTCATAGCAGCGTGAACGATCTCTGCAGTACCTATGGAGGCCAGGTCTCCGTCTCCCTGATAAGTAAATACCGCCGCATCGGGATGGACTCTCTTTATACCTGTTGCACAGGACGGTGCTCTTCCGTGTGAAGCCTCTTGCATATCGCAAGTAAAGTAATCATAGGCAAATACCGAGCACCCTACGGGAGCCACTCCTACCGCTATATCAATAAGGTTTAATTCTTCCAAAGCCTCAGCTACAAGCTTATGAATTATACCATGGGTGCAGCCCGGACAATAGTGCGTAGGTTTTTCTGTTAAACCCTTAGATTTTTGATAAACAACAGCCATTATTTTGCACCCCCTAAAACTTTTTTAGCTTCTTCAACTATAGCTTTCGGTGTGGGCACCGCTCCGCCGGGTCTTCCGTAGAAATATACGGGTTTTTTACCCTTAACGGACAGTTCAACGTCTTCAACCATTTGTCCCATACTCATTTCCACACCCATAAATGCCTTAACTGTAGGCATTTCTGCAGCTTTTAGATATGCTTCCTTGGGGAAAGGCCATAAAGTTATGGGTCTTATTAATCCGGCTTTGATTCCTTCCTTTTCCAAAGACTTAATTGCATTTTTTACGATTCTTGCCACTGTACCATAAGCGGCAAATACTATTTCCGCATCTTCAAGATTATACTCTTCGTATCTCAGTTCGTTCTTTTTCATCTCATCATATTTAGCAAACAAATCATAATTATGTTGTTCACATTCATTAGGGTCAATAAATAATGAATTTACTACATTATGTTCTTTTCTTCCTTTGAGTCCCGTAGTTGCCCAATCCTTACCTGGCAATTCTCTCTTTTTTACTTCTCTGAATTCGATGGGTTCCATCATTTGACCCATCATACCGTCTCCAAGAATCATTACGGGATTTCTGTATTGATCTGCTATATCAAATGCTTCTTGTACCAAGTCCACCGCTTCCTGTATAGAATCGGGAGCCAATACAACCATTTTGTAATCTCCGTGGCCTCCGCCTTTTGTGGTTTGGAAATAATCGGATTGTGCAGGTTGGATACTCCCAAGTCCGGGACCTCCTCTGACTATATTAACAACCACGCAAGGAAGTTCGGCACCGGCACAATAGCTTATGCCTTCTTGTTTTAAGCTGATTCCGGGGCTTGATGAGGATGTCATTACTCTTGCTCCCGCACCTGCCGCACCATAAACCATGTTTATGGCAGATACTTCCGATTCCGCTTGTAAAAAGCAGCCGCCCTCTTGCGGTAATCTAAGTGACATATATTCAGGTATTTCGTTTTGCGGTGTTATGGGATAGCCGAAAAAATATCTACAGCCTGCCTTTATAGCAGCTTCAGCTATGGCTTCATTGCCTTTCCATAGTTCCCTTGCCATTTTGTTCCCTCCTTTAAAATTACAATCTTTCAACTGTTATAACCGAGTCCGGGCATATTCTTGCACAGGATGCGCATGCAGTACATTTTTCCATTTCTATTACTGTTGCCGGATGATATCCCTTGATGTTTATTCTGTCTTTGTCCATAACAACTATGTTAACCGGACAAACAAGAGTACATAGCTCACATCCCTTGCACCTATCTTCGTCAAAAGTAACCTTTCCTGCCATTTATAACCCTCCTTCTATTTCCGTTTCCCAAGGCTTTTTCATATAAATTTTTATAGGAAAAATCTCACCTTGTAAGCCACTTGGCAATTTATCCATTAAATCAATATGTGTCACCACATACTTAATGGGTAAGCCCATTTCCCGGGACACTTCCACACACAGTTCCTGTCCCTTTAATATATCCTCGACAGTTGTATCACCACATAGATGGGTATTGTTCACCAAAGCGGTAATCCTCTGTCTGGAGCCTAATTCTATTGACCTTATATATCTTATTGCGCTATCCTTATTATTTGTCATAGGACGGTTTGCATTTAATACAAAGAATATATCGCATTCGTCTTTTTCTATATGGTTAAAGAACCGTCCAAGTACGGTGGCACCTACCTTATCTCCGCCTACGTCAATTACCGCTTCATAGCTTTTGTCCTGAAATAGTGTATATATCTCAGGGGATAGAGCCGGCAAGTCCCCGGCAAAGCTTTTTAACGATGATGCCACAACCTTGATGCCTTTTTCCAAAAACATGGGTTCTATTTCTCTTGATCTGAAATAGGGATTTACAATATCTAAATCTGCAATGGCAGTCTTGTAACCTTCCTCCGCTAATTTTAATGTATAATTTACTGCGAATTCTGTTTTTCCGCTGCCATAATGACCGGTAATAATCCTTACTCGTCTATCTTTTTGCATACCATCATCCTTATTACTTATAATCTTTAGACTCTTCTTCTCCTCTTAAAACTCTGAGTCCGCCTTGTGCCAAGGCTATCATTTCATCTTCTCCCGGGTATATGAAAACTTTCGATATGAATTCCACTCTTTCTTTTATCCAACCGGTAAACAGCTTATCATAGGCCAATCCGCCTGTTAAGCATATGGCATCAACTTCGCCCTTTAAAGCTGCGGCGCAACTTCCGATTTCCTTGGCCACCTGATAAGCCATGGCATAATATACTAATTCGGCTTTTTTATCGCCTTCCGTAATTCTGTCTACTACTTCTCTTCCGTCATTAGTATTGAGATGGGCTACCAAACCGCCTTTGCCAACTACTTTCTTCTTTATTTCATCCTGTGAATAATCGCCGGAAAAACACATTTTTATAAGACT
>CAYXAT010000076.1:3748-8416 GCA_964462065.1 uncultured Clostridiaceae bacterium
AGTTCGTCTACTACTACCGGGTCTACTATAAATGATTGGATGTTCAATTGAGATGCAATTTCATGAGCCAAGATTCCGCCCAGATTTGAAGCATGTTGGCCCATCACACCTATGGTCAAATCTTTGAGCATTTTATCACTGACACTATATGTTCCGCCTTCCAACGGGTTTAAAAGACCGCCTCTGCCAATTACAGCATTCAGTTTGGTTATATTTATACCTTTAGTGTTCAAAGTATCCAATATAACGTTCTTTCTGAATTCGTATTGGGCATATATGGTGGGATAAGGGGACAACTCTTCATTGGAGTGTCTGAGAGTTTCCTCGAATACCGGCTTTTCATTATCATAAATAGCAATCTTTGTAGATGTAGAACCGGGATTTATTATCAAAAGTCTGTAAACTTCTTGCATTTTTTTCACTCCTTCATTGCAACTCAGCAAGAGCTTGCTATCAATGCTCCTATGGATATTGAATTCAATTTGGCTATATCACTGTCCGCCCTTGATGTAACTATTATGGGTACCTTTGAGCCTATGACTATTCCGGAACTTTTTCCTTTTGCAAAGTAGACTATGGACTTATACAATATATTTCCCGCTTCTATAGTAGGTACCAAAAGTATATCCGCCTTACCCGCAACCGGATGGTTTATACCCTTATGTCTAGCGGCTTCCAATGATACTGCATTGTCCAAGGCAAAGGGTCCTCCCAAAATACAATCCTTGATTTCTCCGGACAAATTCATTTTTACTAAAGCTTCAGCATCCAAAGTAGCTTGCATTTTAGGATTAACTTTTTCTACGGCCGCAAGTATCGCTACCTTCGGCTCGGGGTTTCCCAAAGAATGTGCCACTTTCACCACATTTTCTACAATTTGCTTTTTATGTTCCAAATCCGGTGCTATATTCATTCCTGCATCGGTAATAAAAAACAATTTATCGTACCCATCAACTTCAAATAACGCTACATGGGATAATATATTGCCTGTCCTCAAACCGGCGTTTTCATCAAGTGCGGCTCTTAAAATAGTAGATGTATCAACTATGCCTTTCATAAGTATATGGGCTCTGCCTTCAGAAACTAGAGAAACTGCTTTCTTGCAGGCTTCTGCCTTATCTTTTACATCAATTATTTCAAATTCGTTTAAGTCTAAGTTAATGTGTGATGCTTCTTCAACTATTTCTTCTTTATCTCCCACAAATATAGCTTCTGCTATACCTAAGTCGGCGGCAGTCTTGACTGCGCTGAGAACGTCGCAATCCTGAGCCACGGCAACTGCAATCACTTTAGTATCATTATCTTTAGCTGCCGTTATTATCTCGTCAAAGCTACGTATCAATAAAAATCACCACTCTTAAATTTTTTAAAATATTCATGAATGTCAAATATTATCTTATTATAGAATCATGCAATTTCTATGCCACCTGCATCGAATCGCTTCATTACACAATCTAAAGAAAAAGACAGTTCTTTTTTTACTAAAGAACCGTCTTTTTTGCAACTTCTTGCATGCAATTATTTTCAATATTTGACCTTTGAAAGTTATTGCATACTATTTAATTCCATACTTCTCTATTTTATAATAAAGATTTCTTAAAGAAATTCCTAAAGCCTTTGCTGTTTTTGTTTTATTGTGATCATATGCTTTTAATATTTGGGATATATAATCGCTTTCCATCCTCTGTATCAACTCTTCCAATGTCAATGACTCCATATTATTTATACCGCCATATGTGGATGACCCACCGCTTTGTTCATGAAAATTGAATTTAGGCATATGTTTTTTTTCAATAATCTTTTCGTTTATTCTCATGCTGATAATGGCTCTGCCTATAATATTTTCCAATTCACGAACGTTACCGGGCCAATCATATTCATACAGTGCCTTTATTGCATCGTCTTTTATACCTTCGATATTTCTGCCGTAATCCTGATTAAATTTCTTGATAAATAACCTGGCAAGCACCTCTATATCGCCTTTTCTTTCCCTTAGGGGGGGTATTTTAATAGGAAACATATTTATTCTGTAATATAAATCTTTTCTGAATTTACCCCGTTTTACTGCGTCCTCTATATTTGCATTGGTTGCGGCTATTATACGTACATCAATGCCTATAGACTTAGTCCCGCCAACTCTCACAACTTCTTTTTCCTGCAAAACCCGTAGTAGTTTAGCCTGTGTTTCAACGCTTATTTCAGATATTTCATCCAAAAATATAGTCCCTCTGTTGGCTTCCTCGAAAATTCCTTTTTTGCCACCTTTTTTTGCGCCGGTAAATGCACCCTCTTCATAACCGAATAATTCCGATTCAAGTATAGATTGTGCTATTGCCGCACAGTTCACCCTTACAAATTGATTATATTTCCTATCACTGGCATTATGGATTGCATGGGCAAAAATCTCCTTGCCTGTCCCGCTTTCTCCGACCAAAAATACAGTTGCCGGAGTAAAGGCGGCTTTTTTTGCTTTTTCTATAGCATCGACTATGCTAATTTCTTTGCCGGCTATATCATCAAATGTATATTTTGCTTCCAGCTTTCTGATTATCTGTTTTGCTTGCTTCAACTCCTCCGAGAGTTTGTTCATTTCCGTAATATCATGGAGTACTCCTACGCTGCCTTTGAGCTCCCCATCTACTATTATAGGAGCCGCATTTACCAGAACCTCTTTTTTGTTGGGCCCCACCTTTAAAAGGCTTCCTCTTACGGGCTTTTTCGTTGCCAATACCTGCATATGAACGGATTCTCCTTCGGCAATGTCTACTGTTGCAGGTTTTCCTAATATATCTTTTTCGGAAAGTCCCGTGATTTTCGTATATGCAGGATTAATCATTATGCCCAAGCCTTCTTTATTAACAACGGAGATAGCATCTTGGGTGGCATAGAAAACCGCTCCGAGCATACTTTTGACTTCTTTTAAATTGGTCAGTTCTTTTGTCATTTTTATAGAGTTGTCTTTTTCATCTTGCATAAAAAACACCTATATTTCCATCATTATTCCGTCTTTTTCAAAGTTACTTTTATTTCTTCGGGGAAAAGTTCTTTGAGCTCCACTTGATCGGGAATCAAATATAATATGGGAAGATTGTGAGTTCCCTCACCTAAACCATCTAAATCGACATAAAAAGCATTGCTTATATCCCATGCATTGACAAAGCTTTCGGGACCTCCCACAGTGGCTTTAACAAAAACCTGAAGCATTTCAATATCCATGCCCTCTGGCAGGTTTTTAATGCCTATTTTATTTGATTCAACTGTCTTTTCTCCCACTCTTTCAATATTTGCCGTAAAAATAATTTCTTCGTATTTATTAACAAGCTCAATGCCATCCGGCAGAGCCAAGACAACTTTCTCTTCTATGTTGCCCTTGGCATCGGAATGTTCTATTCTTATTGTAGCTACGCTTGATAAGCCGGCTAGTGCTTCTTTTTTGCCTACAACATTAACAGTCCCCGGGTTCAGCGCCACATTAGTTGTAACATATCCCTCAGCGGGAATTATTTTATAATCCGCATTGATTGCAACGGTTTTTGTGTTCTCTATGGGTATCACTACATCAACTTGTTTCGGATTGATATCCAAATCCTCAATCACTTCATCTTGTTTATCTAAGACCATTACATCAACTTTTTTATTAATTCCGCTGCTTTGATTTCCTAAATCTAATCTGATTTCAGCCTTTTTTATCAAACCCAATACTGTCTCGGCACCCCTTATTGTTATTTCGGCGGGGTTTATGACAGGTGCCATCATTGCCGTACCTGGTGCCGTGCTTCCATCGATGCGCAAAGATACCGGAATCACTCCGGAAACAATATTGTCTATGTTTAAAGTCAGCCTGTTAGATGAAATCCACGTCACATCGACTCCCGCCGGGATACCGTTTAACTCTATGAGCAATTCTTTCGGGCCGCTTACATTTACACTTTTTAAATCCACAGACGCATAAACAGTAGTTTTATTCAATCCGTCCAGATAATTCTTGTTGCCTTTGAGTTTTATTAAAACGCTAAACGATTCATCATCTAATAAGACTAGATTATTATTTAATAACGAATCCATATTTGTCAGCCTAACAGGCAGGTTCAAATCTTTGAATATCACCGGGTTTTGTTCGGTAATTACATAGAGCCAAAGAAATATGGCCAGCAGAATTGATAAGGAGATTACCGTAACCTTTTTGTCAAATAAATCATTCATTTTTAACACCCCATTTCGGCAATACAAGCGGTTCTTTACCATTATACTCGTTTTTCAGTATTTCCTTTAATGATTTAGGATCTAAATACCTTGACAGCTTGCCGTCCCTGGCAAAGGATATAACCCCGGTTTCTTCTGATACAATAATAACAAGACTGTCGGATATTTCCGTAAGACCCAAAGCCGCCCTATGTCTGGTACCAAGCTGCTTGCTTAGATTCTGGTTGTCGGTTAAGGGCAGAAAACACCCTGCAGCGACAATCCTATTTTTGCGTATTATGGCCGCTCCGTCATGTAAAGGTGTATTGGGGGTAAAAATACTCACAAATAGTCCGGCAGAAATGGCGGAATCAATTTTTACACCTGTTTCGATAAACTCGCTTAAACCGGTTTTTTGCTCCAATACAATTATTGCACCGATTTTGTTTTTTGAAAGCTCAGATACAGCTAAACTAATTTCGTTTA
>CAYXAT010000077.1:0-8310 GCA_964462065.1 uncultured Clostridiaceae bacterium
CTTTGTTTATGGCAGATTATGCAGATAAGATTATTGAAATGGCGTTAAGAGGATAAGAGGGGATAGGTGGCAGGAACGTTGCTTAGTCAGTTATTGATGCAGCTTAAATGCAAAGGGGACAGTCCCAACCGACATAAGCTTGACCATAGCATCAGTGAGGTTTAGTTAATTGATTTTTATGGAGTATTGGAGGACAGTACAACTGAGTGGGGTAAACGCATTGACCTTTTGGAAGTTTCTGAACTGAAAGAAAGTTCCGCTATTAAATTTGTTATTAAGTTAGGAAGAAAGCGAGAATCATAGTTATTTAGCTGGGAGATACATACCATAAGCTTTAGTATATGTACTCATATAAACTTGGCATCACATTACTATAGTTTATACAACTACCGTATTATGGTAGATGGTTAGGATTGTATGTTATAATTATTAATAAATGGAGTTAATGAATAGCTGCGAGCGATATATTAGTGTCGGGGGATAGGCTATATGAAAATGCCAAAAGTTTTGGATAACAAAAAGTATAGAGTTGTTGATGAGTTAAAAGAAGGTCTTAACAAGGGATCAAGGCTTTCAGTCATATCAGCATACTTTACGATATATGCTTATGCTGAGCTAAAGAAGGAACTCAGTAAAATAGATAATATGAGGTTCATTTTTACAGAACCTACTTTCGTAAAGAAAGATAAAGAATTGATCAGAGAATACTATATAGAAAGAAATACTGAAAAGATAGTGTCGGGCAATGAAATTTGAGATAAAGCTCAGAAATGAAATGAAACAAGCAGCTATAGCAAAAGAATGTGCGGAATGGTTGCAAAAGAAAGCAAAAATCAAATCTTTAAAAGAAGCAAATCCGGCTCAGCCGAGATTGGTATATATAGAAAACTCTGATGAAAACATTTCAATAAATGGGACCGTTGATTTTACCTCTGATGGGTTAGGCATTACTCCTTCAAACAGAATAGATGGCAATATGTGCCTATATGGAAAGGACTATACCATAAACTTTCTGCAAGGGTTTAATGAGCTTTGGGAAGATGGTGCCGCCGTTCAAGATGTAAAAGAAAAGGTCCTTGAACAAATGCGTATTCTTTATAAAGAGAATACCCCGGAATTCATATACTTTGTGACTCTCTATAATATTTTTAACAATTATCTTGATGAGCTAACCGAGGATAACATTGTAAAAAGCCGTACAGGTTTTAAAGATACACTAATATGGAACAAGCTTTATAAGTTTCAAAAAGACGGTGTAATGGGAGCCATTGATAAAATCGAGAAATACAATGGGTGCATTATAGCCGACAGTGTGGGCCTTGGCAAAACATTTACAGCACTTGCCGTAATTAAGTATTACGAGCTTAGAAATGATAGGGTTCTTGTTATAGTGCCAAAGAAACTTCGCGAAAACTGGACTGTTTATGCAATGAATGACAAACGCAATATCTTTGCCGGTGACAGGTTTAATTATGATGTTCTGAACCATACAGATCTCAGCAGAACAAGCGGATATTCCGGGGAGATTAACCTTGCGACTTTAAATTGGTCTAATTATGACCTTGTTGTAATAGATGAAAGCCATAATTTTAGAAATAACCCGTCGGTCAAAGGGCGTATAACACGTTATGAACGTTTTATGAATGATATTATAAAAGCCGGTGTTAAAACAAAGGTGCTGATGCTATCTGCTACACCGGTAAATAATAGAATGAATGACATAAAAAATCAAATAGCTTTTATGACAGAGGGTAAGAACGATGCCTTCGCAAGTGTCGGCTTGGATAACCTTGAGCATATCCTTAGAAAGGCACAGACCGTATTTAATAGGTGGTCTGAACTGCCTGACCTTGAAAGAACAACTGAAACCTTTGTGAATATGATGGATATAGATTATTTTAAGTTGCTTGACACAGTTACAATTGCCCGTTCCAGGAAACATATAGAAAAATATTATAATTTGGATGAAATAGGGAGATTCCCTACAAGATTGACTCCTGAAAATAGATATCCTGATATAGACATCAAAAACGAATTTCCTCCCATTGAAAACATTAATAAACTTATTAAAAAGCTAACCCTTTGTGTATATTCGCCCTTAGGCTATGTATTACCTGAAAAAAGATCTTCCTATGAGGAAAAATACGATATGGAAGTAGGCTTAAATAAAAGCATATTCAGGCAGACAGATCGTGAACAAAGTTTGGTCGGCCTTATGCGTGTTGGGATATTGAAAAGGTTGGAAAGCTCCATCAATTCCTTTGCTTTAACTGTTGAGAACGTTCTTTATAAAATAGATAAGACTCTTGAGGCAATAGAACAAAGGCAATTTGACTATGACGCTGAAATGGATATAAATGATATTGATATAGATGATACAGAGTATGAAAGTCTGATGTTTGGCAACAATGTAAAGGTTTTATTGCAAGATATGGACTTGATAAAATGGCGGCAAGACCTTTTGGCAGATAAAGATAAATTGGAAACTATTTTATTGGAAGCAATGGATGTTACACCCGATAGAGATGCCAAACTATTAGAACTCAGAACTCTTATAGAAAATAAAATGCAAAACCCTGTAAATTCTGATAATAAAAAAGTTATCATATTCACTGCCTTCGCGGACACAGCCAGATATTTATATGAGAATTTGGCAGATGATTTTTCCAAGAGTGGTATCTATTCCGCTATTGTAACAGGCAGCGGCGATAACCATTCAACTTTGCCTATACCAAAGGGACTCAGAAGAACAGTTAAAATGACGGATATAAATACAGTGTTAACACTGTTTTCTCCTGTTTCAAAAGAATGTTCAAAAATATATCCTGAAATTAATGAATATATAGATGTGCTTATTGCAACAGATTGTATATCAGAAGGACAAAACCTTCAGGACTGTGATTATCTGATAAACTATGATATACATTGGAATCCCGTTAGGATTATCCAAAGATTTGGACGTATTGACCGTATAGGCTCACAAAACAAATATATAAAACTAGTAAACTTTTGGGCTACTAAAGACTTGGACGAGTATATAAACCTTCAGCAACGAGTGAAAGGCAGGATGGTCCTATTGGATGTATCCGCCACCGGGGAGGAAAATGTTATTGAAACAAGTCAGAACAAAGAGATGAAAGACCTTGAATACAGAAAAAAACAGCTTATGAAATTACAGGATGAAGTTGTAGACTTGGAGGATATATCCGGTGCTATATCAATAACAGACCTAACCTTTAATGATTTTAAAATTGAGCTTATGGAATATATGAAGACCAATAGAAAACTATTAGATAATGCACCTAACGGAATGTATGCTATTGCTGAAATAGATGAAAGTGCAAAGGATATAATAAAGCCGGGTCTGATTTTTACTCTTAGGCAGATTAAGGGTAAAGAACAGACAAAAGAGCAAAACCCTCTGTTCCCTTATTATATGGTCTATGTTACCGACGATGGAGAAGTGAAACTGTCATTTCTGCACGCTAAGAAAATATTGGATTATTATAAGAAACTTTGTTCCGGTAAAAATGAGGTTTTAAAAGATTTGGTTGAGGAGTTCAATAGGGAAACAAACGATGGGCGCAGGATGGAGCACTATTCTGATTTGTTGGAAAGCACCATAGAAAACCTGTTAGGTAAGAAAGAAGACATTGGAGTTGCAAGTCTTTTCAGCAAAGGAGGCACTACCATGCAAAAGAGCCTTCTTGACAGTGTAGATGACTTTGAGCTTATTACATTTTTAGTCATTAAAACTAAGAGGTGAGTTTATGGATGACTACAGTTTTTTGAATATTCCTGATACCTGCTATATCGGCAGCACTATTTACAAGAAACTGTTTTATGAAAATGCCGATATACCTACTAATGACAAGTCTTTATTTACAGATGTCATAAATAAAATAACCTGGATATACTGTCTGAAGCCTGAAACAATAAATATTCCCGCATTTAAAGACCAGGTACGGGACTATCCGGAAATAGAAGTGATAGAGGTGGATGTAAATAAAGATTATAAGCTTAAAAGAATAGCAGAAATCATTATGAGAACTATTCCTTATCCTATATTACTTATATTTAATTTGGGGGACAAGAAACAGCTATATGCAGCCCATCAAAGAATCAGCCAAAGCGACAGCAGTAAAAATACGATAGAGGAATTTATATCAACGGAATGGTTGGATAAGGATAATGGTTTATTTGAAAGGTTAGATATAAAACAAATGAGATTCACTAACTTTTTCACTTTATATAGTGATATTGTCGATACCATAAGCATTTATAGAGTATTAGATATAATTTCAGACTATACAGCAATTACGGGTGAGGAAGCAAGAATATTATCCTCACGGATAGAAGAAATAGAAGGGCAGATTATCAGCCTGCGGGCTAAGTTGAAAAAAGAAAACCAATTCAATCGCAAGATGGATTTGAATATTGAAATAAAGAGATTGGAACAGAATAAAAATAAATTGCTTGGGGGAGATGGATTATGAAGGAAACAACTTTAGATGGCAGGACTCCTGATATGGCAGTGGAGAACATCCAAAAACTCAGACAGATATTCCCTGATGTGTTTACTGAGGACAAGGTTGACTTCAGAAAATTAAAACAGGTTTTAGGCGAATATATAGAAGATAGCAATGAACGATATAATTTCACATGGAATGGCAAGGGGCGTGCGTTACGCCTATCTCAAACACCTTCATTAGGCACTCTCAGACCTTGCAAGGAAGAAAGCAAAGACTGGGACACCACCGAAAATCTTTACATTGAAGGGGATAATCTAGAGGTGCTGAAGCTTTTACAAAAGAGCTATCACAGTAAAATTAAGATGGTATATATTGACCCACCCTACAACACGGGAAAGGATTTTGTTTATCCTGACGATTTTCACGACAGCCTTGAAAATTATAAAAGAATTACAGGTCAGGTTGATGGCAATGGCAAACCAATAAGCACCAACACTGAAGCAAGTGGACGTTATCACACTGACTGGCTGAATATGATGTATCCAAGGTTAAGATTGGCTAGGAACTTATTGTCTGATGATGGGGTTATTTTTATTAGTATTGATGATAATGAAACCGACAATCTAAGGAAGGTTTGTGATGAAGTATTTGGAGAAGATAATTTTGTAGGAGATATAATACGTAAAACCAAGTCTATGACTGGAGATGAAAAAACAGGTTTTAATATGCAACATGAAAATTTGATTATCTATTCTAAAAGTAAAGATAGCCTTACTTTAAATGGTGAGGAAAAAGATTTTAATAATTATCAAAACCCAGATAATGACCCTAAAGGCGATTGGACATCTGGTGATCCAAGTGCAAAAAGTGGCGGCGCATCTACATATTTTGAGATAATTAATCCTTATACCAATAAAAGTGATTTTCCACCAATAGGAAGGTTCTGGGCATTTTCTAAAGAAAGTTTAGCTAAATATATTGAAAGTGGGAAAATAAAGTTTAAAGATAAATATAAAGAGAACGAAAGAGGCTTTATATTTAAAAGGTATAAAAATGAACTTCAGAGTTTACATAATCCTGTTAACAGCTTATTTTCCATAGAAAATGAATTTATGAATCAAGCTGCCACTAAAGAAGTTCAATTAATTTTAGGAGGCGAATATTTTGATAATCCCAAGCCGGTTATATTTATACAAAAATTAATTCAATATTCGGTTCCTGAAGAGGGCATTATCCTCGACTTTTTTTCTGGCTCTGCCACCACTGCCCATTCTGTAATGCAACTTAATGCTGAAGACGGTGGTAACCGTAAGTTTATTATGGTCCAGCTTCAAGAACCAACAGATGAGAAGAGCGAAGCCTATAAAGCGGGATATAAAAATATTTCAGAGATAGGCAAGGAGCGTATTCGACGGGCAGGTGAGAAGATTAAAGAAGAGAAGGGTTTGGAAGCGCAAAACTTAGATATAGGCTTTAAGGTCCTAAAGCTTGACACCTCCAATATTCGCAAATGGCAACCGGATTATGATAATCTGGAGGAGTCTTTATTGGATTATGTGGATAACTACGTAGAAGGAAGGACGGAATTGGATGTAGTCTATGAAATAATGATTAAATACGGGCTTGATCTTACCTATCCCGTTGACGAATTTATAATTGCCGATAAGAAAGTCTATTCTGTCGGTTTCGGTATGCTAATGATTTGCCTTGACGATGATATAACCACAGATGTTGCCAAGGGCATTATTGAAAAGGTAAATGAATTATCACCTGAAAGCAAAAGAGTTGTATTTAAAGATAATGGCTTTGAGACTGACAGCAATAAAACAAATATAAAAGAGATACTCAAATCCGGCGGTATTGAAGAATTTATCACTTTATAAGGAGAAATAAGCTAATGTTAACACCGATATTTAAAGAAAACTAAAGATAGTATTAAGCAATCTTTTTAATTGATTATTTAAGTCAATTTTTTAAAAACGGAATGATTATCTTTACATATTAAGAATAACGTGCTAAAGTTAAAAAAGGATAAAGATGCTAAATAGGATAAAAGTGTAACATTATTCTTCAAATATGAAGGAAATCATGATTAAACTAAAAAGTGGTGAGTTAAATGGATGTATTTACTGAACTTGCGAAGTGTCCGATCTTTACAATTTATGAAGTGGTGAAATTAACAGATAATATAAAAACGGCCTACTCTTATTTAAACCGTTTAATGAAAAAAGGTTTAATAAAAAAGATACGGAAAAACATATACTCTGCAGTTAATCCAGCAACAGGGCAGATAGTAGCGAATCGCTATCAAATTGCTTGCGCCATAACTATGACTGCTTATATTTCACATCATAGTGCTTTTGAATATTATGGCTTTGCTAATCAAGTATTCTATGAGATATATGTCTCTTCAGAAACAAAATTTAATCACTTCGAATTTGATTCTATAACATATAAATATGTTTCTTCAAGGATGGAAGAAGGCATTGTGGGGGCAAAGAATACTATCGGTGTTAGAATAACAGACTTAGAAAGGACAGTTATAGATAGTATACGGGACTTCAATAAAATTGGCGGATTTGAAGAACTTATAAACTGTTTGGAAGGCGTCTGTTATCTGGACGAGGCAAAGTTAAAAAGATATTTAGATATATATAATATCCAAGGTCTTTATCAAAAGGCAGGATATCTTTTGGAACATTATAAAAAAGAGATGCAACTATCTAAAGAATTTGTAGAATATTGCAAAAGCAAAATAGGGAAAAGTAGACGGTATCTTGTAAGCGAAGGGAAAGAGAACAGTTATTATAATAATGAATGGAGATTGATGGTGCCGGAAGGGCTATTTGAAATAACAAGTCAGGGAGATGATTTGCTTGTCTAATTATGACATTGTTTATTTAGAAAAAATAGCTAAAGAATTGGGATTTGTAAGAGATACTATAGAAAAAGTGACCAGATTAGCAGATATTTTAGAATATTTAAATACAAATCCAATTCTAATAGATAGTCTTGCATTAAAGGGTGGAACAGCAATCAATCTAACGATTTTTAACTTGCCACGTCTTTCTGTTGATATTGATTTGGATTATTTAATCACCAGTAGCAGAGAAGAAATGATTAAAAGCAGGGATGTCATTAATGGTATCATTAATGGCTATATGGCTTCCAAAGGATATTCAAAAAGCCTCAAAACGAAGAATTTTCATAGTTTAGATTCATGGGTTTTTGATTATTGGGGAGCAAGCGGAAACAAAGATAATATAAAAATTGAAATCAATTATTCGTTACGGGCTCATATATTTGAAGCAGAAGAAAGACCTATCATTACGGAGTATTTATCTAGTGACTATAAAGTGAAGTGCTTAGCACCAATAGAGATATATGGAAGCAAGATTAATGCACTGCTAAGCAGAGCGGCTGCAAGAGATTTATACGATGTAAGAAATATGATTTATTTCGGACTCTTTGATGAATCCCAAGAGGAGCTACTAAGAAAGTGCGTTGTATTTTATGCAGCCATATCAGCTAAGGATAAGAATAATATAAACAAAACTTTTGATACTGCAGCTATTGACTTAATCACAAATCAGAAGATAAGAAGAGAACTGCTTCCTGTAATTAAAAGAAAAGAAGATTTTGAGTTGGGGTCGGCAAAGAAGCTTGTTAAAGAGTATATTACTGATTTAATGGTCTTGTCAAAAGATGAGAAGGAGTTTATTGCCAAGTTTGAATGTGGTGAATATAATCCTGAACTGCTATTTGAGGATAAAGATATTCAGGAGCGTATTAAGAATCATCCTATGGTCTTATGGAAAACAAGGGATTTAAAAGATAC
>CAYXAT010000078.1:0-8109 GCA_964462065.1 uncultured Clostridiaceae bacterium
ACTATCGTTAAAAGGGGTGATATCATCAAAAAGAAATATTTGCTTTATATTGTTGGTTTTGTAGCGGGGCTGGTTAACGGGCTTTTAGGATCAGGCGGCGGCGTTATTTTGGTAACCTCACTGGTATTCCTGTATAAATTACACGACCATAAGGCCCACGCAACTGCAATCTCAATAATATTACCCTTATCCGTTATAAGTGCGTTTGTATATATAAAAGCCGGTATTGCTACTATGGGAGCCACCTTATTGGTAACTGCAGGTTCCGTTATAGGGGCTTATTTCGGCTCAAAGTCATTAAATCGGTTATCTATAAGTTTTATAAGAAAGTTATTCGGCATAGTGATGATATTAGCTGCGATTAGGATGATGTTTTAATGTGGTATTTTATAATAGGAATTTTTACCGGAATATTAGGCGGAATGGGAATTGGCGGCGGTACAATACTCATACCCGCTTTAATCATTTTTACGAAAACAAACCAACATACTGCTCAAAGTATAAATCTGATTTCTTTTATACCCGCTTCCGTTGTAGCTTTAATAATTCATTATAAAAATAAAAACTTGGAAACAAGCATAATAAAAAGTCTACTGATTCCGGGGGTTATAGCTGCATTAATCGGCTCCCTGATAGCAGTAAACTTAGATTCCCTTTTACTTAAAAGGCTGTTTGGTATATTCCTATTTATCATGGGGCTTTTTGAAATCATTTCACAACATATTCTTTGACTCTACCGATTATAATTGAATTAAACTTACCTTTAACGTATATATTCTCATCTCTATACTCTTTTTCAGTTACTTTCCCTTTTTCGTACAGGTAAGGAATAAGATTAGCCTGATTATAAGGTATAAGAAGCTCCACCGTCTCGGAGCCTTCTTCTGCATAGAATTCAACTTTTTGAAGCAATTTATCCAAATTGGTTTTCTCTTTAGCCGATATATATACAACATCTTTATATCCTTTAGGTATAAAAACATTGAGAGAGGTTTTATCTATTTTGTTTACAACAAGAATTGTGGGTTTATTAATAACCTGCAAATCTTTTAATATGCCATCCACCGCTTTAATTTGTTCTTCATATTCCTCATTGCTCACATCAACAACATGCAGCAATAAATCCGCATAGGTTACTTCTTCCAAAGTTGATTTAAAAGCCTCTATCAAATCATAGGGCAGGTTTCTTATGAAACCGACTGTATCGGTTATCGTTACCTCTTCTCCGCTTTTAAGCCTAACCCTTCTTGTGGTAGGATCCAAAGTGGCAAATAATAAATCTTCCACATATATGTCTGAATCAGACAGAGTATTAAGAAGAGTGGATTTCCCGGAGTTCGTATATCCAACCAGGCAGATATTATATATTGTACTTCTGCTCTTGCGCTGAATGCCTCTGTGCTTTTTTATTTCTTTTATCTCTTTTTCCAAATCACTGATTTTATCCCGGATTCTCCTTCTGTCGATTTCCAACTTTTGTTCTCCGGGACCACGAGTACCTATTCCCGCACCGACCCTTGACATTTCAACACCAAATCCGGAAAGCCTCGGCAGCAAGTATTTCAGTTGTGCCAGTTCAACCTGCAGTTTGCCCTCCTTTGAGGATGCGCGCTTTGCAAATATATCCAAAATAATCTGTGTCCTGTCAATGACCTTTACATTAAGCTCTTTCTCTATATTTCTAATCTGAGCGCCGGATAACTCATTGTCAAAAACCACCAAGTCGGCATTTCTTATCCGTACTTCCGTTGCTAATTCTTCTAATTTACCTTTTCCGATAAAGTGCGCCACGTTTACCTTTGTTATGTTCTGTACCATTCTTCCGACTTCAATACCGCCGGCAGTTATTAATAGTTCATTTAGCTCGTCTAAATCATCTAAAGTATTTGTCCCAATTAATATGGCTTTTTCTTTATTGTCATCCATTAAATCTGTGGTATTATTATCATTTGTAAGTTCCCCGCCGAACAACAATCCTGATTCGTTTGTAAATTTAGATTCATTTTTCAATTCGTTTCACCTATTCCTTAAGTCAGTAACAAAATACTATTCCAAGAAATAGGAAATGTCAAGTGAATACAAGCATCCTTTTTGTGCAATGGACGTTATATAGCCACTGTTTAGACATAACTATAGTTTTAATATAGATTTTTTATATTTACCTTGATTACCGTGTTTCAAGTCTAACGGTTTGTAGGTTTATTGCGGGCGAAATCAAACTCATCTGTTAAATGGTTGGGGATTTTTAATAACGCGGATTTATTTAATCTTTAAAGGGATCCTTTGTAGGAACTACCTTTAAGAAATCATTATTATCTTTGGGCACGTGTATATAACTTTCGGGTACATCTCCAACAATTATGGTTTCCGATACAGGTATGTTAGCTGAAACATCAACTTTGTTGCCTGCAAAAGGTATGATTATCTGAACTTTTGTGCTGACCGACATATATATTTTTAATCTTGTTTGATTAATGCCGGCCTCTATGAATTCCGTTGCAAAGTTGACATCCACTGACCCCGCCGGCTGAATATTAATCTTTATATACGGGCCTGCATCCGCAAAGATTTGGCTTCCCATTATATTACCCACAGAAATCCTTATCTGTTTTCTTTTTATGTCTTCCAGTTCTTTTAATATGTCTTTAGAGGTTTCTACTGCCAGCCTGTTCATTTCTTTTGTATTTGCCTGGACCAATGTGACCTTTCCCGTGTTATCGGTTTTTATAAATATCAAGTCATTAAATGAATTCATTTCAATTTTTCTGCTTACTGCGTCATTTATCGCCTGTGTTGCAAACAGTCTGGCTTTTATTTCTGAAATAGCAATCAGTTTCGGTTTAATGTTGTTTTCTATAAAGAAATATAATAATAGCATGGATACGAAAAAAATCGCCAAGACAAAGTATAATCTGATTTTGCTTTTTTTAAAAGAAAGCTTATTTTTCATGGCTCTGTCCCTTTCATTTATCTCCTCACAGAATTATATGTATAAATTATTGAATAAATATTTAATTTTTTACGTCCAATTCATTAAAGGTATTTAATATTAATAAAGGGGTCAAAAGCGCCTAAACTATTGTCCGAACATGTATTTGCCATGGTATATGCATTATGCTATAATATTCGTGTTAATACTTGTACTTACGGGTTTTCACCCAAGGAGGTATCGTATGAATAACAAAAATGAGAACGAGAAAAAGAAAACAAAATCAAAGACAAAGAAGACTAAATCTCGTATTTTAAAAAGAGTTATACTGACTGTTGTTATAGTCTTTTTATTGGCAGCAATTGCCGGTTCCAGCATGGTTCTCGGCACTGTTTATGTTTGGATAAAAAATGCAGAGCCTTTGGATTATGAAGAGATATTTGACTTGAATCAAACTACTTATATAGTAGATAAAAACGAAAAGGTTATCGATAAGCTGCATGCCAATGAGAATAGGACGATGATTACCTTGGATGAAATACCTAAGGATTTACAGAATGCCTTTATTGCAATAGAGGATAAAAGATTCTACACTCATAAAGGTATTGATATTAAACGTATCATAGGTTCGGCAATAGAGGATTTTAAACTGGGCAAGCTGGCCCACGGCGGCAGCACAATAACCCAACAGCTTATTAAAAATATATACTTAAATCCGGAAAAGAAATTTAAACGTAAAGTAATTGAAGCTTATTATGCCATACAATTGGAGCGGCAGTTTACCAAAGAGCAAATTCTGGAGGCTTATTTGAATACCATAGGTCTGGGCGGCAATAATGTTGCGGGAGTTAAAGAAGCTGCCTTATATTATTTTGCGAAAGATATAGCTGATTTGAATTTGGCGGAATCTGCTGTAATAGCCGGCATAACGAAGTACCCTTCCACTTATTCGCCCTACTTAAATTATGATAATTCTATAAAAAGAAAAAACCTGATTATCTCCGAAATGCTTGATCAGGATATGATATCGGAAGACGAGTACAATAAAGCTCTAGTTGAAGAGATTAAGCTGGCAAAGGTAGAAAGAGAAATTGACACAACTTATTTTGCCGATATGGTAATAAAAGATGTAATTAAAGCGTTTCAAGAAAAGTTGGGATATACCCTGGAAGAAGCAAACAGAAAGGTTTATAACGGCGGCTTAAAAATTGTAGCTACTATTGATACCGATATGCAAAATATTGTTGAGACGGCATTTGATAATGAGAAGCTATTCCCACCGTCAAAGGAAGATGAGAACGGCACTTTGCAGCCTGAGGCTTCCGTAGTTATAATCGATAATGATAGCGGAGAAATAAAAGCTGTTATGGGCGGCAGAAGCACCACGGTCAGAAGAGGTCTTAACAGAGCCACTCAGTCTTTGAGGCAGCCCGGTTCTTCAATAAAACCTCTGAGTGTTTATGCTCCTGCTTTGGATAACGGTTATACTGCAGGTACTGTGGTGGATGACTCACCTGTTACCTTTGGCAATTATTCTCCAAGAAATTATGATAAGACCTTCAGGGGATTAGTAACAATCAGGGAAGGCATAAAGAATTCGTTGAATATAGTAGCCGTAAAGGTATTGCAAGATATAGGAATAGAACGTTCTATTGAATATTTAAATAAATTCGGTTTTACAACCATAGAGACAAAGGACCCTAGAAGAAATGACAGGAATCTGCCTGCTTTGGCTTTAGGCGGTATGACAAAAGGTGTTAAACCTATAGAAATGGTGGCGGCGTATAATGTTTTTCCGAATAAAGGAGTGTATATTGCGCCAAAATCTTTTACTGAGGTTTATGACAGGCATGGCAATGTTCTGATTGAAAATACCATGGATAAACGCAGAGTGCTAAGCGAACAGGTTGCATATTTAATGGTTAATATGATGAGGGATGTTGTCCAGGGCGGCGGTACCGGCGTCAATGCATCATTACCTAATATGCCGGTAGCCGGCAAGACCGGTACGACGACAGAGTATAAAGACGCCTGGTTCATCGGGTATACACCCTATTATACCGCAGCTGTTTGGATGGGACATGATGATCCTAAGGCTATGTCTTTTACCGGAGGCTCTTATCCTGCAAGACTATGGAAAGCAATAATGCTGGATATTCATAAGGAATTACCGGCAAAGAACTTTCAACAGCCCGGAGGTTTTGTATCTGTCGAGATTTGTACGAAATCCGGGAAAAGACCCACGGAGCTTTGCAGTCTCGATCCGAGAGGTCCTACAATAAAAACAGAAATATTTATTAAAGGCACGGAACCCGATATGGAAAATGTTTGCGATGTTCATGTATTAAAAGATATTTGCACCGAATCGGGATTATTGGCATCACCAAGCTGTCCGCCGGATTTAATCGAATCACGAATCTTCACTCAAAGATTAGAGCCGTTTGATGAGACTAAAGCTCTTCCTGCAGACCATATATACGAAGCTCCCGTTGAAATATGTGATTTGGAACATGAATATTTTGATGACGATGAGGATGAATATTTTATGGACCCGGATTACAATAAAGAAAAAGATGATGATAATAAAAAGGATAAGAATAAAAAAGACGATAAAAAAGATGACAAAAATCCCGATGCCGATAAGAATAGAGACGATAATGACAAGGATAAAGACAAAGATAGAAAAAATGATTAATAAGATTTAGATTGTTAATAAAATCAGCTCCTATTCGGTAAAACTGATATCGAATAGGAGCTTTTTTATGAGTAGTTTCCTACTCGTGTTTTCTCATTACATTGTTGGTTATTTTAATGTCTATATCGGAGCGTACTTCATTTTCGTTTTCCTGCTCCAAGTTCAAATAATTTTTCCTTGTTTTGTAGTAGTTTTCTTTTTGCATTTATTTCACCTTTTAGTAGAATAATTGTGTGGCTTTATAAATATTTTTCACAAGCTTAGCCTTACTGGGAGTATTATCTATAAAGTGATTATTTATTAAAGTCCATGATAAATATATCAATGTAATTATTAATATAAGTAAAATTACATATCTGTATTTTCTCATTTTCTTCTCCTAAGGATTTATTACTATTATTATTCTACATTTTTCAAAATTCATTCATTTTAAATGCATCAATCCATTCTATCTCTCAGTTTTTTTAATATCTTTTTTTCAATCCTCGAAACCTGGACTTGCGATATTCCCAATACTTTTGCAATTTGGCACTGTGTCATTTCTTTGAAATATCTCAATACTATTATTTGTCTTTCTTTTTGCTCCAATGCAGACAACATTTCCTTTAATGCTATTCTGTCAATTAAACTTGATTCTTCAATTCCCCGGTTTTCAATTCTATCTATAAGTTCGATTGTTGAGCCTTCCTCCTGGCTTATCAATTCGTGCAAGGATTGAGTCGTGCTTTGTGAATTCATTGCCATAACCAATTCTTCTTTTGATACATCCAACTCTGCTGCCAATTCGGATATAGTCGGCTCTTTGCCGGTGTTCTTTTCTACCGATTCCCTCAATGTATAGGCTTTGGCGGCTATTTCTTTCAGATTTCTGCTGACCTTAATCATTCCGTCATCCCGTAGAAATCTTTTTATTTCTCCGATTATCATTGGTACTGCATATGTAGAAAACCTGACGTTAAAACCGGAATCATAATTTTTTATAGCTTTAATAAGCCCTATACTGCCTATCTGAACCAAATCCTCATATTCGCAGCCTCTGTTTGTAAATCTTTTTACAACACTCCTTATTAACCCTATGTTTTGTGTTATAAGATAATTCTCCAGTTCCTTATCACCGTTTTGGGCCTTTTTTATAATATCATTTATTTCTCCTTGAGATAATTTTAACCATTCCATAAAATCGGCCCCTAATAGTTATTATTAATGTTTTTTCTCATAACTATCTTTGTGCCGGCACCTTTTTCCGACACAATTTCAAGTTCGTCCATAAAAGTCTCCATAACGGTAAATCCCATCCCTGATCTTTCCAATTCCGGTTTGCTGGTATAAAGAGGCTGTTTTGCAAGATTGATATCTTCTATGCCCTTCCCCTCATCTATTACTTGAATCTCAACAGTATCACCGATTAATCTGCAGATTATTAATATCCAACCCTGCTTATGTTCGTATCCGTGAATGATGCAATTTGTTACCGCCTCTGAAACCGAAGTCTTTATTTCCGACAGTTCTTCTATGGTAGGATCAAGCTGAGCCGCAAATGCCGCAACAACTGAACGGGCAAAACTTTCATTTTGTGATTTACTTAAAAACTCAAGTTTCATTTCATTATCAATTTTCATTCTATATTTCGCTCCTTTAAAGTTTTTCTATTGCAATTTTGATTGTACTAAAACTTGGTATTATTTTTTTTAAACCGCAAATCTCGTATATCCTTTTTATCTGAGGTTTTAGATTGACAATCGCTGCCTTACCGCCGTTTGCAGTTATAAGTTTATACCTCCCGATAATTACACCTATACCTGAGCTGTCCATAAAAGCGAGACTTTCCATATCAAAAATAATGTTTTTCGGGTTATTTTTCATTATCTCCATGTCTATCTTTTCTTTTATATATTCACTGCTATGGTGATCCAACTCTCCAAAAAGTTTAATAATCAATGAATTTTTAACTTTTTCAAAAACTATTTGCATACCATTCCCCCCAATGTTACTATTTTATAGTATAATTCTTTATTTATATTTTTTTACCTTCAAAGAAATTTGTAATGTTTTGTTGATTTGAATCATTTTTATAATTGTGTTATATACTAAAAAGCAGATAGTTGGTTAGTTGGAATAGGTGGAATAGTTGGAAAAGTTGGAAAAGTTGGAATAGTTGGACAGGTGGAATAGTTGGAATAGGTGGAACAGTTGGAATAGTTGGAATAGTTGGAAAGGTGGAACAGTTGGAATAGTTGGTTAGTTGGAATAGGTGGAATAGTTGGAATAGGTGGAACAGTTGGAAAGGTGGAACAGTTGGAATAGTTGGTTAGTTGGAATAGGTGGAATAGTTGGAATAGTTGGACAGGTGGTTAGTTGGTTAAAAACTACTTTTCAACAACTGTTTAACAATTGTTCATCTATTGTTTAACTATCGTTCCTCTATCGTTTAAACTATCGTTAAAAGAGGTGATATATTTGAATATACTGATATTTTCAGTATCTA
>CAYXAT010000079.1:0-8007 GCA_964462065.1 uncultured Clostridiaceae bacterium
ATGTTATCAGATATTGAAAATGGCTTACAGATAGATTATGTATTAGTATATAAACTATCACGTTTTGGAAGAAATGCATCTGATATTTTAAATTCCCTCGAGCTTATACAAGCCTATGGAGTAAATCTAATATGCATAGAAGAAGGAATAGATTCATCGCAGACAAGTGGAAAATTACTTATATCTGTCCTTTCTGCCGTAGCTGAAATAGAAAGAGAAAATATCATCGAACAGACTATGAATGGACGTAAAGAAAAAGCAAGGCAAGGTGGATGGAATGGTGGATTTGCCCCTTATGGTTATTATTTAAAAGATAAGTTACTTTTTATTCAAGAAAAGGAAGCGGAGGCTATTCGTATAATATATGATAAATTTGCAAATACAAATATGGGATATGGTGGGGTAGCACAATATTTGAACTTACAGGGGATTGAAAAGATTCCAAGACAAAATGGAAAGCTTAAAGAATGGAGTGGAAGTTTTGTAAGGCAGATTTTAGATAACCCTATTTACTATGGAAAGATTGCTTTTGGAAGAAGGGCAAGGGAAAAAATAAAAGGTACAAAAAATGAATATCGACAAGCATGGCAAGAAGATTATATTTTAGCTGACGGAAAACATGAAGCCATCATAGATGAAGAATTATGGAATAAGGTCCGTGAAAAGCGAATAGAAACAGGAATAAAACAGCCATCAAAAGTAGGTAAAGATCGTGTTCATTTATTATCAGGAATCTTAAAATGTCCTAGCTGTGGGGGACCAATGTATACCAATAAACATGCATGGACAAACAAAGATGGAACATATAGAGAAGTCTATTATTATGTATGTAGTCGCAAAAGGGCAGTTACAGGTAGGAGTTGTACCTACAAAGCAATGCTGAAGAAAACAATAATTGAACCTCTTGTAATTGAGGCCATTAGGGAATTGGTCAGTAATGAAACATTTGCAAAGGAAATTAAGGCAAGAATAGGGACTCAAATAGATACTACAACAATTGATAAGGAAATGAAAAATTATGAAGCCAAGCTTCGTGAGGTGGATTTAAATAAGGCTCGGCTAGAAAATGAAATTGATACACTGCCAGCAGATACTAAATATCGGGATAGAAAGCTACATGATATGACTATTCGCCTAGATGGGCTTTATGATATAATGGTGGAACTAGAAGAGAAGATTGAAGATGCAAAATTAAGAAGGCAATCAGTTGAGAGGGATGCTATTACTTTAGATAATGTCTACAAACTGATGATTAATTTTGAAAGGGTATATGACAAAATTAATGATGAAGAACGAAAATCTTTGGTATCTTCCTTAATTAAGGAAATTCAGATATATCCACGTGGAGAAACAGAAGTACCATTAAAGGCTATTTCCTTTAACTTCCCTGTGTATAAAGATGGGGAGAAGGTACAGGAACTTTTGTGGGACAAAGATAGGCACGTTGAGAGTATAATTCTGATGATGTCTTGTGGTTCGGAAGAGAAATAATAGGTTTTGTGCACAACATATAGTGGTTTGAAGAGTTTCTAAAAGCGAAAAAAACAAAAAAACACCGTTTTTTGATCCTTTAAAATAGGGCATTTGACAAATGACATTGGATGCTTAAAGATGTTTGAGTAGAAAATCGTTAAATCTAGTTGATTTTATGATAGGTGAATATTAGTAATAAAATGTGAAACGAATAATATATATTTAAATACTGCAAAGGGGGTAGAATTATAACTGAAATATGGGAAGAAAGCTTTATAAAAAATCAAACGATATGAGGATTTGAACCTGCTGATTCAGCAATTTTGGCAAAAAACTTTTTTATTGATCAAGGAGTAAAAGATATCTTAATACCTGGTATTGGATATGGCAGAAATGCGAAAGTTTTTATTGATAATGGAATAAATGTAACAGGCATTGAAATTTCAAAAATTGCAATTAATCTGATGGAAGAAAACGAACTTAATATTGATATTTATCATGGGTCAGTAACTTAGTCAGTTATTGTAAGAAGCCGCTTGGTGGATAGGATACCTAGTTTTTACCTGTCCAATTAACTATAATCCACTGTTGAGTGTGTGATTCCGATGTAAAGATAATTTTTTAGATGAATACCCAAGAATAGTATCAATAATAGGTTGCAACACGAACATATGTTTGTTACTATATATACAGAGTTGCTAGATGGAACTAGGAAAAATCATGTGTGTAATACTGGGAGGAGTTAAACTTCATGGCCAAGAAAAAGAATAATGTAATAACTATCCGGTCTAGTGCGGCCGAATACCTAACTTTCGTTGCATCGACAGGGGATGACCCGGAAAGCTTTGAAATGAGGTACGAGGACGAAAATATCTGGCTAACTCAGAAAATGATGGCTATACTGTACGATGTTTCGATATCTGCAATTAACCAACATTTAAAAAAAATATTTGACGATGGCGAGTTAACGGAGGATTCAGTTATTAAGAAATACTTAATAACTGCTGCTGATGGAAAACAATACAACACACTTCATTATAATTTACAAGCAATTATTGCAGTTGGCTTTAAAATAAATAATGATCGCGCAGTTCGTTTTCGTAAATGGGCTGGACAAATTGTCAAGGACTACACTATACAAGGCTGGACAATGGATACAGAACGCCTGAAAAAAGGGCATATGTTTACCGATGAATACTTTGAACGGCAACTACAAATTATTCGTGAAATACGTTTATCAGAGCGGAAATTTTATCAAAAAATAACTGATCTGTACTCTACTGCGTTTGATTATGACAAGAATGCAAAGACAACGAGGAATTTCTTCCAAACAGTTCAAAATAAGATTCATTGGGCAGTGCATAGACATACCGCAGCAGAACTCATTATTGAACGTGCCAATGCAGAAAAGGAACATATGGGATTAACTACTTGGGAATCATCTCCGAATGGGAAAATTATTAAATCAGATGTAACGATTGCTAAAAATTATTTGAATGATAAAGAGATGGCCTACATGGAAAGAATAGTATCAATGTATCTTGATTATGCAGAGTTACAAACAGCGCGTAAAATTCCCATGAGTATGGAGGATTGGGCCGAAAGATTGGATGGTTTTCTGGAGTTTAATGGCAGTGAGATATTGACGGATGCGGGCAAGATCAGTGCAGAACAAGCAAAGCTTCATGCTGAAACAGAATTTGAGAAATATCGTATTGTGCAAGATCAATTATTCAAGAGTGATTTTGATCTATTTCTAGAAAGTGATGATTAATAATTCCGCTTAGAGAAAATAGGCTTCCGCCAAGGGGGTACCAGATTCGATGCCCATCAGAATCACAGTAACAAGGCATGTTGAGTGCGTCTGTCGCCTTATCAAAGTTGATAATTGATACGACGTTAGGATGAGCCTATCCACGTTGGGGCAGCAATTCTAATGACGTATTGTGGTTCGGATGACAAATAAGTGGAGTTGGCCACAACATGTAGTGGTTTGGGGAGTATATTCTGGTATACCTGTGGGTTACATGGCATGGTGTGGAAATATTATAAACAAGCTAAAACTAGGCTTTGCTTATCAGGATGCTGATGTAGCGGCAGCTATGAAAGGTACGAAAATTCCCGTGTTAATTATCAATAGCAGTACGGACTCCGTAACGCCTTATTTTATGGGCAAAGATATATATGACGCAATACCGGAAAACAACGGGGAAATTTGGACGGTAGATGATAGTGAACACTGTGAGATATGGATAGAACACTATTTGGAGTACCGTAACAAGACTGAAGGTTTTATGGCAAAATATGAATAGTTGGTGGCATTTTCATTTTCCGGTGGCAAAATCGGTTATAGACATCATGCTTGTGATGAATATTAGTGCAGTTGGTTGTCACAATCCGGAAATATAAGTTATACTCTTATCATTAAATTATTTTACTATTGGATTTGTAGGAAAGAAGGTTCGGACAAGAAGAATGATAATAGATAACTACCTAAATGAAATTTTATTTTCTCAATTAAAAAATGCAGGATTACGATATAGGTACATTGTTAAGATACAGGATGATATAAGGGACCGCATGTTATCTCTTATGTCATTTTGGAATATAGAAGAGGTGCGTAATGGTATATTGTTATTTTCTTTGGAAGAGGCAAGATTTTATTGTCCGGGTGGGAGAGAATATACCAGAGAATTTGTTGTCACCACAATTAGGAACAGTATGCTAGAAATTGCGGCAAGTGATAATTGCGACCAGTTGAATATGAATCGGTCATTGTCAGATGCTCAGTTAAAGAATATAACAGAAAGTGCAATTATATATTTTAATAAATATGAAAAAGCTCAACTAATAAATGAATGTATCGATTTGGATTTTAATGATAAGTATGGAAATGCAATGGTCAAATATGGTCTTGCCTGGGATGTGATAAAGCAGTTAGCAAATATGCCCGGAAACAAAGAAGCCCGACATAAAACAGATGGAGTAAGTCCAATAGGAGAAAAAATTAAACTTGAAAATTTAAAAAGATCTGAAGTGGTATGCGATGGATATACGCTGGATTTTGATGAAGAGTTAAAGAGCACATTGGGGCAGGTATTGGACGGAAAGACAGATGCGTTTTTCAGCGGCTGTTTTAAAATGATTTCCAGAAATTTTGAAAAGGTCTTACATGTTTTAGAAACTTTATTAGAACATGATAAAAAAATAGTTACTTTAAATTATTACATTAGCAATAATTATTTGGAGAAGAGAAAACCTTTGATAAAAGCACCTCATAATATGAAAGAATGGCTTGAAAGTATTCAAAATTTAAATGGGGCACCTCCGGAATTAAGGGGTTTCTTGGTAAGATTCATATAGTAATAGAATAATTATCTCATTATAATATTACATTTTCACCAATGGTTATTATTGGGGTAGTCAAGGAAAAGAGATAAATTAAATCTTACGAGAAATTCTTTGATAAGCGTGTGTTGGTTGTGTAAATGTTTATTAGATTTAAAAAAATATAATGATTTAAAGGTGGTGGGATGAATGGTAATTATGATTTTCGGGATATCAAATGTAGGAAAAACTGTGGTTGGAAAAAGGCTTGCTCAAAGATTAAAATATTCGTTCATTGATTTGGATGAAGAAATAAAAAAAAGATTTCAAGTAACACTGGAAGTATTTATGAAGACTTATCCATTTCCGCATGAAAGGTATAAAGTAAAAGGTGCAGTTCTAAATAATTTGATTAATGAAAATAAAGAAAATACAGTCATAGCTGTAAGTCCTATTTACCATGCAAGAAACTTTAATTCACTTTTAGATTTAGAGGATGTAATCGCATTAGAATTGCAAGATACGAAAGAACATATTTTCGAAAGGCTGGTTTTCTCTGACGAAAATGATAATTTATACGTGGATAATGAATACAAGGAAGAGCATAAAAAATATTATATCAAGGATATTGGCGAAGATATTTCGTATGCAAAAAGAACATTTAAAAAAATAAAAAACAAATATTTCATAGACAATAAATCTGTTGATCAAGTCGTAGATGATTTAATTATTATGATTCACAATTTGGAACCAAAAACATTTGTTATTAATATTGGACAAAATATCTTAGAATAAAAGTGTTTTTATAATTAAATCTGAATATGCTATGAAGATAAATTTAATTATATTTTATAAGTATTACAGAAAACATGGAATTGGTAAGAGGAATTATATAATGAATCAAATAACTCCAGATAAGGCATTAAAAGAATTGACAATTATTCTGATGTATTTATCAAGATTTAATGAAAGCAACCGATTTGATTCAAATATAGATATGGCTTGGAAAGGGTATAATTTTAACATTATTAATGAGTTGAACGATGAAGGCTATATTAGGCAAGGTAGTTATCGTTTTAAGTGTGTCGGAATAACTGAAGAGGGTGTAAAGTTGGCAAGGGTTATTTTGAATAAATACAATATAAAGGATCGGGAATAGTAATAAAAAGTAAATTGCATTAAGTTGCATTGTTGTCTTAAAGAACGTAAGAGAAGGAGATGTATAAATGGCATATCAAATAAAAGTATCTATAAAAGGTATAAAACCTGTTGTTTGGAGGAGACTGAAAATTCCCGGGAATATCACTTTTCAACAATTACATCAGATAATCCAGGCATCCTTTGGATGGCTTGATTACCATTTGTATAAGTTTGAGTATAATAAAACTGTTGTAACCATTCCGAATGACGATTATGCTCCCGGCGAATTATATGGCGAGGATATTACGGAACTTGATTCTATGACTACCATGATCAATGAGCCGTTTGGTACCTGTGAAAGATGTTTATATGAATATGATTTCGGGGACTGTTGGGAACATGAGATTATCATTGAAAAGAGCTTGAAAGATACAAAGAAAAACAGCATTCCCGAATGTATCAAAGGGTCTGGCCAGAGACCTCCTGAAGATGTCGGGGGTTCAGGTGGCTATGAGGACTTTCTAGATATTATACAGGATAAAAAAAATCCTGAAAGAGAGGATATGTTATCCTGGGCTGAAAAAGATACCGGGGGTCATATTTTTGATCCCGAATATTTTAATATAAATGAAATAAATCGAAATCTTCTATATGCACTGGAAGACGATGAAGAACATGCAAAAAAGTTGTTAACCGGTAATGGCCTCATCGGAACAGTTGTGTGGGGATGGACAGATACATGTATTGATGTAAATGGAAAACATTATACATTGGAGCATATCGGCAAGCTATTGCTTAGAATTGGTGAAGGAAGCCAAGTAAGTATACAAGTGAATCCTCTGGTGAATGACAGACGCGGCTTATAAACGTTTATTGTACAAATTGGTAAGGCCGTTAGTAAGCAGTAGTAATTTATTAAGTGTTGGTATTACCACCGGAATCATTTGCATTAATAAAAAGTATCCTTTTAACTAACGGTGGTAATATTGTTTGTATTAGTCTAAATGTCCTCATCCCCCATGAGATTAAGTGCCAGGGATACCTCCGATAAATGGGCAAATAAAACGATATGCTTTTTCATTTATCTGAAAGTCATCACTTATCCCTAGTATGACTGCTCGGAATATGATCTGGAATCTATCTCTCACAGGGACAGATGCGATTATTCCGTTACGTTGTCTTGATATTATTCCAATAAGTCACAAAGTATTATTCCGATAGCGTTGATATCATTCCGATATAAGGGTATAATAAGTATCGGAATGGAGGGATAATCTATGTTTATGACAGTAAAACAGGTTGCTGAAAAATGGAGAATTTCTGATAGGAGGGTACGTGTTCTTTGTTCTGAAGGAAAAATTCCTGGAGCATATCAAGAAGGACGAGGTTGGAAAATTCCAATTGATGCAGATAAGCCTGCGGATGGACGTTATAAATCAAAAGAAAATATTCTTCTACAAATTGAACGAAAAAAAACAGAGTTGGATAGTAGAAGACCCTTGACTGAGGGTGAAGTTGCAAGACTGAATGAAGAGTTCATTGTAGAATACATATATAATTCAAATGCTATAGAGGGTAATACTCTTAGTTTAAAAGAAACGGATTTGGTACTAAGAGGTCTTACGATCGATCAGAAACCTTTAAAAGACCATATAGAGGCAGTTGGACACAAAGAGGCGTTTGATTTTGTGAACGAACTTCTGAAAGAAAATATACCAATTAGTGAAAGTATCATAAAACAGATTCATTATCTTGTGCTTGCTGATAAAACAGAAGACCGTGGTATATATCGCAGAGTACCTGTGCATATCGTGGGTTCGCATCACGAACCCGTACAACCATATCTTATTGCGCCTAAGATAGAGCAACTTCTAAAGGATTATGCAGAGAACAATGAACATATTGTAACTAAACTGGCCAAATTCCATATTGAGTTTGAAGGAATCCATCCGTTTATTGATGGTAACGGAAGAACAGGAAGACTATTAGTAAATCTGGAACTGATGAAGGCGGGATATCCATCTATTGATATTAAATTTACAGATAGAATTCAGTATTATAATGCAT
>CAYXAT010000080.1:0-1042 GCA_964462065.1 uncultured Clostridiaceae bacterium
TCAAGTGGGAAAATGTTAATTGCAATGATTTTTACCGCGGTAATATCCATAATATTAGGAATGGGATTGCCGACAACGGCAGTATATCTCATAGTTGCATCTGTTGTAGCACCGTCTTTGGTAAAGATGGGTATGCCTTTGCTTACAGCACATTTGTTTGTGTTTTTCTATGGATGTATATCTACTATTACTCCGCCGGTAGCATTAGCATCATATGTTTCGGCAGGTATAGCAGATGCAGATATTAATAAGGTAGGGTGGATAGCATTTAAATATGGTTTAGTAAGTTACTTGCTGCCTTTTATGTTTGTATTCGGTCCGGCTTTGCTTTTAAAGGGATCTATACCACAAATTGCATTCTCGTCATTGATTAGCTTAGTGGGTATTTATGCATTATCCATAAGCGTAGTTGGTTATTATAAATCACATATTAGCAAGATAAGCAGAATCTTACTATTTGTCGGAGGCTTTTTAATGATAAAACAAGATTATATATTTAGTATTTTAAGTGTTATATTAATAGGAATTTCATTTCTAATGATTTATAAAAACAAAAGAATGGATGTGAAGGTTAATGAATAAATGGAAAAGTAATGATGATTGGTGGATAAGCAGCTTTAACTTCAAAGACGAAGTAGTTAGGCAGATAGATATTAAAAATAGTGTAAAAATCCACGATGCTACCTTAAGAGATGGGGAACAAACCCCCGGTGTTGTTATGAGAAAAAATGAAAAGGTTGAAATAGCTAAAAAATTATCGGAAGTGGGAGTGCAACGTATAGAGGCTGGAATGCCGGCAGTATCGGCAGAGGACAGAGAGGCAATAGCTGAAATAAAAAAATTAAATTTAGATTCCCAAATATTTAGTTTTGTAAGAGCAAAAGCAGAAGATCTGGTTATGAGCAAGGAATGCGGTGTAGAAGGTGTAATTATCGAAGTGCCTATTGGCAAACCTAAGCTTGAATTGCAGTTTAAGTGGGAAATTGAGAGAGTGATTAATGATAGTATTGAAGCAATAAAAAAAGCAAAAGAGATTGGCTTA
>CAYXAT010000080.1:1052-7911 GCA_964462065.1 uncultured Clostridiaceae bacterium
GTGTATTTTCCCTATGATACAACAAGAGCTGATGAAAAGGATTTAGAAAAGGTTTTAAATGAAATTATGATAGAAACTCCCCCGGATTCAATTGGGTTAGTGGATACTATGGGCTCTGCTCTCCCACCCGCAATTAGCTATATGACGAAAATGATGAAGGATATTACTAACCTGCCAATTGAAATCCATACACATAATGATTTCGGATTGGCTTTAGCAAATAGTCTATCCGCACTCACTGCAGGTGCCAGTGTTGTTCATACTTGTGTAAATGGTATGGGCGAGAGAACCGGAAATTGTTCATTAGAAGAACTTATAACTGCCTTAAATGTGCTATGTGGGCTGAAAACAGGCTTTAATATTGGTAAGGCAGTTGAATTATCAGAATATGCTGAAGAAGTAACAGGTTACAAGATGGCATTGAACAAACCTATAGTGGGAAAAGGCAACTTTACTAGGGAATCAGGAATAGGGGCTGATGTATTGCTGAACAAACCCTTAGCGATGTTTTCTTTAAACCCCAAGTTTTTAGGTAGAGCACCGAAGCTTGTGCTTGGTAAGAAAAGTGGACTTGCTTCAATAAATGTTAAACTAGAAGAATTTGAAATTGAATTAGATGAAGAAATGAAAAGACTTTTATTGAATGATGTAAAGGATCTAGGACAAGATAAGAAAAGACTGGTTTCTGATGAAGAATTTTTAGAATTGGTGAAAAAATATAAGATGTCCTAGTTTCTTAAGAACACAAAACATTAGGGGGTGATTTTTTGGAAAATATGTATGGGAATATTGCTAGAGTGGACTTGACGTCGAGAACCATAAAATATGAAAAGTCAAAAGATTTTTATAAGTGGTTAGGCGGAAGGGGTTACGGTGTTAAAAAAATCTTTGAAGAAGTACCTGAGGATGTAGACCCCTTATCTGAAAAAAGCAAAATAGTAATTGCGGCAGGATGCTTTACTGGTACGGCAATACCCGGTTCCTCAAGGATAAATATTATATCAAAAAATGTTTTTAATAATGGTATATCATATTCCAGCGGGGGTGGTGATTTCGCACCTGCATTAAGAAGGTCAGGTATTGATGCACTTATAATAGAAGGCAAATCAGAAAGCCCCATATACCTGGAAGTAAGAGAAGGTGTTGTGAATATAAGAAGTGCCAGCAACATATGGGGAAAGACTACCAATGAAACAGAAACAGTAATAAAAGAAGAATTAAATGATAAAAATATAAAAATTGCAGCTATTGGTCCAGCAGGAGAGAATCTTGCGAAAATAGCATGCGTAATTATTGATACTGCACATGCTGCTGCTTGGGGTGGTTGTGGTGCAATACTTGGTTATAAGAAGCTAAAAGCAATTGCGGCTTATCAAAATGGTCCAAAAAAGGTTGATATTCTTGACAAAAATAGGTTCAATGGGGAATTAAATAGATACAAGTGGATACTATCTGCATCAATACCTTCTGCAAATTTAAAACGGGTAGGTACCCATGGTACGGCTGGGGCAGGAGGTTTAACCGGCAAGGCTCCTACCTCGGTAAGAAATTCGCTAGATGAATATTGGGATCTTGATAAAAATAGTAAAGTGACGGAAAGTGCGTACAAAAAATATGAAGTGGGCAGATCAACTTGTTACAATTGCTCAATTTCGTGCCTTCATAAATACGAAATGGAATATGAAGGCGAACAAATTAAAGGTATAGGTATGCATGCAAATTCTGTTAGGGGCTTTAGCTCTAATTGGGATATAGATGATCCTTCAGCTGTTTTTATGGCACATGTTTTATGCAATGAATATGGGCTTGATGTAGATGGTACATCATCTACAGTTGCTTGGGCGATAGAGTGCTACGAAGAAGGTTTAATAAGCGATGAAGATACTAAAGGGAGAAGACTTACCTGGGGAAATCATAAGGATCTAATTGAATTGATAACTGAAATTGCTTACAGAAAGGGTTTTGGAGATGTACTGGCAGAAGGTGTTGTCAATGCAGCGAAAATAGTTGGTAAAAATTCTATTAAACATGCGATGCAGATAAAAGGTGTTGGGATAAACGAACAAAGTTTAAGAACTCACAAAGCATGGGCATTGGGTATAGCTATAAGCTCAAGGGGTAGCGGCCATGTAAGTGCATCGCCGCAAACAGAGAAGAGGGGTATATCCCCGGAAACCGGAGAATGGCTATTTAATAATCCTGATGCTGGGAATCCGGTATCATATAAAGGTAAGGGAAGGCTTGTTGGTTGGTATGAAATATATAAAGCACTGGTTGATTCTGTGGGCATATGTTATTTCAATGCCGGATGGTATGAGTTTGCTTTATCAGATGTTAGTTATTTCAAAGAGTTTTACAATGCTATAACGGGTTTAGAATTATCCAATGAACAAGTTTGGGAAATTGGGGAAGAAATTATAAATATGGAAAAAGCTTTTAATACTATATACGCAGGCCTGACAAGGAAAGATGATTATCTTCCGGATAGGATTATGAATATCCCTATAAGTGATGGCAAGTTTAAGGGTGAACTAATGCATAAAGACAAATTCGATGAAATGCTAGAAGAATATTACGAATTTCATGGTTGGGATAAGAAGACTGGATTACAAAACAAAGAAGTTCTAAAAAACAAAGGTTTTATAAGAGTTTTAAAGTTTTTAGAATCCGCCAAATAATCTCAATACATCATAGGGAGTGAGAGGGGGTAGAAGAAAGAAAGTGTTTTAGACAGTATGAGGGTACTTGCGTAGTTTTGTAAGGGGTATAAAATGAGTAATAATTAAAAATTATTAAAACATTTAATTAAGGAGGATTATAAATGAGAGTTTCTAAAAGTATTAAAGTATTATGCTTAATCACAGCTTTAGTAGTTCTGTTTGCAGGTTGTGCACAAAAAGAAACACCAAAAGGACCCGATGACGTATCAAGTGAACCGATTCAGATGGGAATAGTAACAGCAACAGTGGGTGGAGCATTTTATCCAATGGGGCAAGCTATTGCAAGTGTTGTAAATAATAATTTTGATGGAGTTGTCTTAAATGCTGAGGTTACTGATGGAGCACTAGAAAACAATAGACTTATCAATGATGGTGAAGCGGCGCTAGGAATTACTAACGCGGACTTGGCTTATTATGCCTATAATGGGTTGGCACCTTATGATAAGAAGCTTAATGTTGTTGCATTAGGAAATTTGCATCCAAGTGTATTCCACATTATTACTTTAGCTAATTCCTCTATTAATGGTATTGAGGATTTAAAGGGGAAGAGAATAGCTTGTGGCCCTGCTGGAGGGGCATCTATTGGTATTTTAGAGAATATTTTGGCTGAGTATGGTATGTCCTTTGATGATATAAAACCAAGCTATCTTCCATATTCAGATGGGTTTTCCCAATTAGCTGATGGAAATGTTGATGTAGCTTTGGCAACCAGTGGCTTTCCGGCAGCGGCTGTTATGGAAGTTGCAGCGATAAAAGAAATTAAATCTATAGATATTAAACCAGATATTTTTGCAAATATGCTGGAAAAGTACCCATATTATTCTGATGCGGTTGTGCCTAAGGATATTTATAAATTGAAAGCCGATGCAACAGTTTTAGGTATTTCTAATTTATTAGTATGCACTCCTGATATGGATGAAGAATTAGCATACAATATAACAAAAGCATTGTATGATAATATCCCTGAATTAAAGGAGATAAATAAGACAGCAGAACAAATGGATGAGACAAAACTAGGTGAGGCATCTATACCATTACATCCGGGTGCACAAAGGTATTTTGATGGGAAATAAATAGTATAAAATAATATTATATAGATAAAGTTAGACTCAAATAAAAACCGGCTGCCTATTATTGATTAAAAAGTTTAGGTAGTCGGTTTTGTATTTATTTAATAGCAAAACAGAAATCTAAGTCATTATATTTTTTTGATTCCATTTCCCTGTTCTATAATATGAAAATGATATGATATAATTAGCAGCCCAGCCCATAGGAATGGCATACCATACTGCTCCTACGCCCCATACGGATGTTAATTTAAAAGCTACCAAGACTCTTATGCTTAAATTTATTAGGTTGGAAATGGTAAATACGGTCATATCCCCTGCACCGCGTAATACGCCATCTGTAATTGATTTAAATCCAATGAAAGCAAAGAAATATCCGATAAACCTTAAGTAGCTGATTCCGATATTAAAGGCTTCGCTGCCGCTTTCCATATCCAAAAATACTGAAATTATCGGTGCATAAAATATTGCTATTATGATGGCAATGGCAAATGCAAAAGAAAGAATTATTCTGTAAGCTGCAAAATACCCTTCATGCACTCTTTTATACCTACCTGCACCCAGGTTTTGTGCAGTAAAAGTGGACATGGCGTTTCCCGTGGCAATCATCGGAACAATGCAAATGGTTTCTATGCGTGTGCCTGCCGAATATCCTGCCAAAACAGCAGAGCCAAAGCTATTTATAACCGATTGCACCAATACCATTCCGATAGAAACAATAGATTGCTGCAATATTGAGGGTATAGAAATAACAACCATCCTTTTCAACATTCTTACATCAAATATAGCTATTTTCTCAGATGATGTTTCATAAACTTTTATTGTTTTCAATAGAATAATAAATGAAATAATTGCCGATATACCCTGTGCAAAAACAGTTGCAATGGCAACCCCGGCGACCCCCATTTTTAATACTATTACCATATAAAGATCCAAGAAAACGTTTAAAACTGATGAAAAAATCAATAGATACAAAGGTATTTTAGATTTTCCCAATGAATTAAAAATAGAAGATAGGATATTGTACATAAATAAAAAGGGCAAGCCGGTAAAATAAATTCTAAGATATAATACGGCATCTTCAAAGATATTTTCCGGGGTATTCAGCATAAACATCAAGCGCCTATTGGCTATAAGACCGAATAAAAACAAAAACATACTTAAGACAAAAAAACTTATCAATGCAGTATAAATAGAAGTTTTCATTTTTTTATAATCTTTTGCGCCTAAATATTGAGAGGTAATAACAGATGAACCGATACCACCGCCTATCGCAATCATTATAAATATGGTGGTAACAGAATAAGAAGCGCCGACAGCAGCTAGGGCTTCTTCACTTACAAATTTCCCAACGATAATTGAGTCTGCCATATTATAAAACTGCTGAAACAGGTTTCCTATGATCATCGGCAATGCAAAAAATAGCAAGGATTTACCCGGATCATCTTCCAACATGTTGTATTCTTTCATATTGAGCTCCTTTAATTATGAAGATAGAATGATTTCAACGAATAATCTAATAATAAATATTTTAAAATTTAAATAAACTGCAGTACCTATTACCATCGCCAATTTCAAGATGCGGATAAACAAAAATCAGTATATCATAATATAAGTACTTTTTCTATCACCGGTTTGATGATATTTTGGGCATTTTGGTGTATATTGATGTCAAAAAGCTATAAATTCGATAGAATACGATAGATTATAATAATAATAGATTCTATGTACTATATACAGATCTAAGTTTATAATTATAAAGAACAGGTTTGTGGTACTTATTATTATGCAGATAATATAATAAAGTATTAAATAAATATAAAATAGAACATGAAACAATTGTTATATTCAATTTTTAATACAACTTTAGGAGGCGTTTCAATGTCGAAAATTCTTAACAGTATAAACGAGGCCATAGGCGATACAAAGATGGTACATCTTTCACGGATTGCAAAACATTACGGTGTGACAGGCAATATTTATGGGAAACTGGAATACTTAAATCCGGGGTTCAGTAAAAAGGATCGCATAGGCTTGCAAATGATTGAAGAAGCGGAGGCTGCGGGTTTGTTGAAAAAGGGGCAGCATGTGGTGGAACTGACAAGCGGCAATACGGGTACCGGATTAGCCATAGTCTGCGCCGCAAAGGGCTATCAATTTGTGGCATGTATGTCCAAAGGAAATTCTCCCGAGAGAGCTAGGATGATGAGGGCTTTGGGTGCGGAAGTTGTCTTAGTGGACCAGCTGCCGGAATCGGAAAAGGGAAAAGTATCGGGGGCTGATTTGGCACTGGTGGAAGAGGTAGCAAGGAAGATCACTGCCGAACGGGGTGCTTTCAGAGCAGATCAGTTTAATCTTGCATCCGCGGCAAACGCCCATAAATTATATACAGCCGAGGAAATGTGGGATCAATGCGACGGTAATATAGATGCCTTTGTGGAATTTGTAGGGAGCGGCAGCACATTTCAAGGTTGTGCTCTGGGGCTGAAAAGTCACAACAAAGAAATACGATGTTACCTTGTGGAACCGAAAAATGCGGCATTTTATGCAGGTGGTGTTATCACAGACGGTTCACATAAAATCCAAGGCGGAGGATACAGTATGGACTTGCCTTTAATAGATAAATCTTTAATTGATGGTTTGATTCAAATAACAGATGATGAAGCGGCTGAAACGACGAGAAACTTAGCTAAATATGAGGGTATATTTGCGGGATATTCATCCGGTGCAAATGTTTGTGCCGCACTGAAGCTGCTTAAAGATAAGGAATACGGCAAAAATATTGTTCTTTTGATTAATGATAGCGGGCTTAAGTATCTCAGCACTGATCTGTATTAAAAGCTTGTTTATAGATGGAGCAGGAATAAAGTCGGATTGTATATGAGGAAGATATATAGTTATCTGAATACTCGCCTTAAAAAACCGAAAAAGGTATACGGGCGTATTCTGCTAAATAATACATGTGCCGCTTTATATCCTGCTTCAATAAGTTCAAGCTTAGTTTCATCGCTCAAATCAAAATCCAATGTGGATACATCCGGGACATGAATATCTTCAATATAATTCATATCC
>CAYXAT010000081.1:0-7897 GCA_964462065.1 uncultured Clostridiaceae bacterium
CGACAAAGAAATAAAGCATCAACTTAAGTGCCGGGTTCAGCCTAGCTTTTGGTCTTTCTTCTACAGCCAAAAAGTCCTCACCTTTATAAAAAAAGAGGCAAAGCCAGGTGCCAAGGATAAGCGTAGTTAAATATAATTTATCGAAAAGACCTGATATAAAAGATAAGCCTGAATCCAGCTGGTTAAGAGCAAAGAATAAGGAGATTGCCGCAACGCCCATAAAACGTTCCGTATTATTAAGGACAAATGTATAAGCAAAAGCGGCACAGGCAGCACAGCCGCCCAAACCAAACATGAAGGAGATAGCTATTAGCAAGCTCAATGTGCTTTCCGGTATAAAAAGCCATACTATAAAAGCAGCAGCAGTGGTAATGCCGAAGATTTTTGAAACCAATGCCATATTTTTTATGCTTGTAAAGGCAAACAAGACACCTGCGCCAACACAATAAGCACTTCCCATAAGAGTCATAGCGTCAAGACCAAAAAGGCTTATGAAATCGCTAAACAAAGCCCCCTGCATATTTGCGAATACCGGTGCCAAAGGAAATATCAGCATATATTTCAAATATTTTAAACGAAGGTTTTTAACATTGATGTTATCTTTCGATTTTAGTAGCAAAAGGAAGGACCTAACAAAATTCATTGCCACCATCCCCTTACCCCTGCCGTTTTTAGGGTTTATTTACCATTATACGGGATATTAATTGATATTACAAACCCTAAGAGTGATAAATAACTATCAGATTTTTATTAATTAAAAGTAAACATTTCTCAATTTCCTTAAATGAGGACCTTTTGTTATAGTCCTGATATAACTATGATTTCAGCATAGTTTATTGTATTTGATAAGTATATAAAAAAAGCTTTCCCCCTGAATATCAATCAAGGAAAAAGCCTTTTCTAGTATATTTTAATATTTAAATCCTTCGTAAGTCCTTTTTAGAAGTACTACCGCCTGTTCTCTCGTTGTGTTATTAAGCGGTGCAATTTCATTTTCACTTATTCCTTTCATTATGTTATTTTTATAGCAAAATTTCATTGCATCTATTGCCCAATCCCCTATTTTATTTTTATCGATAAAGTCAAGTTCCACTTCCTTATTATTGGAAATGCTACCCAATGCCGCTTCAAGGGCACGCTTTATCATTACGCATATTTCCTGCCTTGTTATATTCCTTTCCGGTGCAAATAAGTTATTGCCTATTCCTAATACTATTCCAAGTCTGTTTGCTTTTATTATTTCAGGATCATTTGTATCTGTAAAAGGATTGCCTTCTGCCGTTGCCGCTTTGCCACTCAATTTTTCATAGAGCTTTACTACTATTTTGCAAAGCTCTTCTCTTGTAATACTCTTTTTATAACTATTCATAATGTCCGGATAAGTGAGTCCGTACATATATGCCGCTTTTATCTCATCTACTGCCCAATCGCCTTCTGTTTTATCAAATAGTGCCGTTAAATCTTCAGCCGGTGAATCGCCGCCGGCATCCGTTCCACTGCCACCTGTGCCTCCGCCGCCTCCCGTTCCTCCGGTACCACCACTTCCACCGCCGCCTGCGCCTCCGCTGCCTCCAACCGTATCTTCCGGAGTTTCCGGTTCTATCGGCTCAGGCTCATCAACGGGAATCGGCGGTTCATCGGGTGTCTCCGGCTCCTCGGGCTCTACAGGAGTTATTACATTTTTTACCGCAAATGAATTTGAATAGACAGAGTTTATGCTGCCATTGGAAGCGTAAAGTCTATAAGCATAGTCCTCACCGACAGGTGCCGCATTATCTGTATAATCAGTAAAACTATTGCCGACCTTCGCTAGATATTCAAATGAAGCAGTGCCTACTCTTTTTTCTATTACATAGCTGCCTAAAAATTCTCCGGTCATTACCCAGCTTATCTTTGTCTCGTTGTCATTTACTCTAATCCCGGATGTGATTTTCGGGGGATACGGCTTATTAGCAATAACTGTTACTTCACCAGAATGGATATGTTCTTTTCCTTTAAATGCTTGTATTCTATAAGTATATTTTTTATTTGCTTCGACTGTATTATCATTAAAAGAAAAGCTGCCTATACTTCCTTCCAGCATTTTAATTTCAGTAAAATATCTTTCACCTTTTTCCTTTCTTTCGACTATATATCCTTTAGCATCTATGGAGTTCCCTTGCCATGATACAAGAATCTGCGTTTGACTCTTTGGTTCTGCTTTTATTCTTGTAGGCTTTTCTAAGCTTGACTTTGATAGAGTTTTTATTGTTATATTCGGTGAAAGTGCTTCATTATTTCCCACTTTAGTTGAAACATTTATAATATAATTGGTGTTTGGTTTAAGACCTTCAATGCAGAATTTTTCACTATCAGCTTTAATCTCGTAACAAACTACATTTATTGGTCCTTCTCCCATTTTGCACACCTTATAGAAATCTTCTATTTCGCAGTTATCTTTCCATTCTACAATTATACTTGTATCGCTTTTTGATATTACCTTAAAATCGCTCGGCGGAAGAAGTTTATATGTTGTAGCTTTTGCTTCATTAGAAAAACCCGACTCATCATTTCCCTTATATACTTTTACTTTATAACTATACTCTTTGCCTCTTTCCAGTGAATCAGTGTCTACATAGATAGCAGTATCTCCGGTATTAGCCGGAGCAATTCCTATCTCTACATATTCACTGCTTTCTTTCCTGAAAATTTTAAATCCGCTTTCTCCGTTGTTATTATCATCCCACGTAAGTGTTATCTCTTTATCACCTGTGGCTTCCGCTTTCAGATTTGAGGGAGCAATAATAAGTATGGGTATATCCGGAATTATAATATCCATCCCGGGAATTTGCGGAGCTGCCGTAACAATCATTGTAAGGATAATAATAAATATCGTCATTAATGTTACTGATTTTCTCTTCATATTTCTTTTCATAATATCCCTCCTTTTTACCTTTAACGTTTTGATTTTTTATCATCTAAAAAAACTATCTCCGTCTCCTTCTATTTACTGTTCCGGCATCAATATGATGGCTATAGACGAAATATACCCTTCCATTTCATCACTTGCTCCGGTGTCAAAGTTATAGGTAAAGCCGCCAATCTTGCCCAAAGATGTAAAACCCTTTTCGGAATTCATTTCTGCTGTAACTTCCCCATTCTTAATAATCTCTTTATAAAAAGTCGCAATCTCTCTATAATCAGTTTTTGAAAAAGCTGTAATGGTATAGCCGTCGTTTATTTCTACAACACTGGCAACAAAACTGTCCTCGTAAAGCGGGAACACATCCGAAGGATAATTATCCGGCAACTTCACGCTCTCTGTTTCGCTGTCGCCGACATTTATTTTCATCGTGTAATCGGGTGCTTCTGTTTGTTCTGCGGGCTTTTTCGCCGTATTATCCGATTCTTCTAAGTTTATTTCCGGTTTTTCATTGCCACCGGAACACCCGGCTAACATAATAAAGACAATCAAAAGGATAATACCGAAAATTACATATTTTTTACTCTTCATCCCCATATATGACCCTCCTTAAATATTCTTAAAATATCTCTTTACCGATTTTAAACTTTCTTTGTTTCTTAAATACATGGCAAAGGCTTATATAGTACCATTTCCCAAGCATTAAAGAGTTAATATATATCAACAAACAATCGTGAAATAATTGTACTAAAAAAACAGCATACCTGAATATACAAAATCAGTATCCTTGTTATGCGTTACAGTTCAGATATAGCAATAGTTCAGCTTTGCTTATTATATTTGATACGATTGCGGAATTCCAAGGCACAGAATCTCCGCAATGCAATCTTTATCAAATATTAATAATCTAAAAAATACCTGTGAACAGTAACTGTTATGCTTTTCTTTTTGCAAAATATTATTTTCTTGGCTTGGACTTCTTAATGATAATTATAATTTAGATTTGAATTATTTAACAAGTGAGTAAAGTAATCGATAGAAGTGCCTTTTAGTCAAAGGCTTCAATGACTTTCATCATACATTAACAATTGGTATGCTTCCATGGAGGGTAAAACCAGCACTCTCCGGCGAACCATAGGTAAGTGTCCCTTTGAGCTTTTCTATTCTCTCCTCCATCCCCCTCAGTCCGTGACCTTTAACAATCTCTTTACAGCCTTTGCCGTTGTCTATTACAAATATCTCAAGCTCTTTTTCGGAAAACCTTATAAAAATGTCTACTTCTCTTGCATTTCCGTGTCTTAGAGCATTTGTCAGCCCTTCCTGGCATATTCGAAAAATTCCGTTACATATACTTTCGTTTATATCCGTCGGCTCCCCCACAATATCACAAGAGACTTCCACACCGCTGCTTCTGAAGCTTTCTGCCAAATTATTTAAATCCTCCAACAGTTCTTTCATGGAATCTCCTCTGACACGGGTCTTCCCCGAGAGGACATTTTTCATTTCCTCATAGCCTGCCTCAGCTATTTTTAATGCTTGCCTTCCTTTTTCTTCTGCTTTCAAATAATCCGTTTTAAGGAGAATAAGCCCTCCTTCTAAAACTGCTGTAATCAAAGACAGGGAGTGTCCCAAAATATCGTGGATTTCTTTCGCCACTCTGTTTCTCTCTTCTATGGCTGAATAATATTCTATATCTTTCACATATTCCTCTATTTTTTTATTGGCTTCCTCTTGCTCCTTATTCTTATGTTCCAAGGATAGTGCAAACTCTCTATAATAAGTGGTATCAACAAATACATGGGTATATCCCCTTACTTTATCTTTACTGTCAAGTATCGGTTTCGAATAATGCTTTATATAATACAAGGAATTTGTTTTTCCCGTTATTCTTATAATTCCCTTTTCATCAACATTCAAATAATCCAAAATTTTATCCACGGAATCATATGGCATATTCCCATTTTGAAAATTAAGCACATCAAATATCCCTTTATTATAGTCTATTATCAACCCTTCCGTATTTGTAATAATCACCCCTTCCCGCATATGCTCCAATGATATGGAAATACCCATATTAACAATATCTAAAAAGTTGTATTTCCATATTGCATAAGCAAAAAGCACTAATGAAATATTAGAGCTGATAGGAGTGAAATCAAATCTGAATTCAACAATACCTAAAATATATAAGGCGTTTACAATGAGTGGAACTATTATTCCTGCTGTGAGTAACTTTGCTTCTGCACTGCTTTCTCCCTGCTCTTTTATAAAATGGCTTGCACAAAAAAATATACCCACAGACATGTACAGATACATCACGGCCGTGCTTATATAAAATAGTGGGCCGAAAGTATCACCTAAAAAATCGTAGGTTGAATAAAACAAATGATGGTATTCATTAGTTATAATTCCTACAAAAAAAATGGTAGGCGGTATATTAAGAAATATACATAATTTCAAGGATAGGTGCTTCTTCTTCCCATAATAATAACCAAACATCAAAAGAGCACTCCCAAGGTATGAGAGAGGAAAATATTGTGCCGCGATGAAAAACCACTTGGAAGCCACCGTTGGAGCAACGGTTTTTAATACTTTGCATATCATCCAATCCAAGAGAATCAAATGTAGAATCACATAATAGTTTAACAGCCATGATTTCCTTGCATTTAGAAGTATAGTACATAAGAATATGATAGAAAAAATTATTGAAAATATATGCCAGGCTTCCAATATATAAATGTCATATAACCATTCTATATCAAATCTCATAGTATCAGCCTCATATTAAATTATTTTTCAGAGCATACACAACCACCTGTGTCCTGTCTTTGACTCCAAAGACCTCAATAAGTTTGGAAATCTTGTTTTTAATAGTGCCTTCTGTATAATTCATGAGCTTCCCTATTTCCTTATTGCTCAATCCATCGCTTATATACCGGATTATTTCGATATCCTCATCCTTAAAAAGCCCTTTTTGATTTTTTGATTCTTCTGAAAGTACTGCAAACTCTTTTTGAAGGAATTTGCCCACTTCCCCGTGTATAACTTGAAAACCACTGCATATACATTTAACTGCCGTAACTAACTCACCGGCTCTTACATCTTTTAATATATATCCGTCTATTCTGCTCACATAGGATTCCAAAATGCTGTTGAAATCCTCAAAGGTTGTTAATATCGCGACCTTTGTCTTGGGGCATATATTTTTTATTATTCTTGTCGTTTCTATTCCATTTAACCCGGGCATTTTAAGGTCCAAAAGTACTAAATCCGGCATAAGGCTTTTACAGAGGGATACGGCGTCATTTCCGTTTAAAGCAATAGCTTCAACAGAAATGTTTTCATCCTGCTGAAGCATTATCTGCAGGCTTTCGGCAAATATTGAATGGTCATCCACAATAATCAACCTGATCATATAATCCCCTTCCTTCCTTTGTTAATAGGGTTGGAAATCTCATAAATAGCTTTACGTATCTCCTTTATGCCCTCTCTCGCAATTTCCAAGGATACCATCATGTTTTTCTCTATTTTTTTCTCTGTAATAAGTTCTTTATTATTAAATATTTTTAATAATAAAATGATGTCCAGAATTGATTTCTCAATGCTCTTACTTATACTTTCCAATATATATGTTCTTTCTTTTTCCGCTGAAAGCTCCCCAATCCTAGCCGAGTATTTTTTTATTTTGTCATAAGAGGTAATAAGCGCCTTATTCCTGTCATCCAGGCTTTTTATAAGCTCTTTATCCTTTGTTATATCGCGAAACAAGTAAAGTGCACCCGCCCCATGGAGCCTGCCTTTACCAATGGGCTTTATGGTGTAGGAATAACAACCTTTTCCATCATCCATAATTATTTCGCCTAAAAAACTTTTCATATCTAAGCTTGAATTATTTTTATAATAATCAATATGGTGAAAAAGAATATCACCGCCACGGGAAATCCTTTGTACGTTTTCGGCCTTTGATAAAACCACTGCCAAAGGAACACCGTATTTCATTCCTGTTTCTTTATTAAAAGACGTGTCATTAAAAAATATTATTTTACCTTCCATATCCGTCATTATTACTGATTCTTTAATATTATTAAGTATGCTGCTCCTTCCTATGTCAAGATTACCGCTTAAGCCTAAAAATCTATTAAGGAAAAGAAAAAGTATTTGAAAAAATGTCAATGATATGGGAGTTATGTCGTAGATTAAATTTCCCGGTCTAATCCCGTCAATTATACCCCCTCCTATTATAATAACTATGCATAAAGGATATAAGAATCTTTGAAAATAAAAGCTTTTTTTGCTTTTAAACCTTTTCAAAATCAAAACATATCCTCCCAAGGCATATAATAGATTAAAGATAAGTGTTAAAAAATAAAAGAAACCGTACTTTATAAAAAAAGTATTATTAATACTATAAAACATGAAATGATAACTGTTGGTTAATACTGAAACAACTCCAATAAGAGAAGGAAATAAAAAGAGAAGAGCTTTTGAGGTGTTTATTGATACTTTGCCAAGCAAGGAACAATTATAATAATAAAAAGCAGGACCCAATATGCAAAAAGCGATACATTCGGCTATGACAAAGACTTTTAGTTCTTTTGGTGGTGAGACAACAACTAGAAACAGGCTTGTCTGGTAAAGCAAAATAACAGCATTAAGGAACAAAGCCCCAACTCTTTGTTCCTTTCGCCTAACTCTAAAGAGAGTGTAGGTTATTATTATTGAGGTTAATATTATTACAAATAGCAGTGTGAAGACTGTATAAAACCTTGAACTATTATATATTAGGTTATACTCGTACATCATCACGAAAACACCGCCGTTTACCGGTTACCTTCTTTTTTAATAATCCTATCACAGAGAGATATAAAAGTAAACATTTCTCAAATTTCCCAAAAGGGGTTCAGTTCGAAACCGCCTCCTATTCCACTTGACATAAATGACGAAAAATGAAAATATATAGTTGATATTAATATTTCATTATGGGGGGTGTTATTT
>CAYXAT010000082.1:0-7716 GCA_964462065.1 uncultured Clostridiaceae bacterium
ATATATACCCGGAGCTTAACGAATACCCTCAGAATATAATGCTGGCTATGGAGAAGGAGATTCTTGGTCTATATATAAGCGGGCATCCATTGCTGGAATATAAGAAAGAGTTGGGAGATAAGACATCTATAAATACTGCCGAAATAACAAAAGCAGTAAATGAAACCGGTTATACTTACAATTATGACGGTAAAAAAGTTATCATGGGCGGTATTATCGTATCTGTAAAACCAAAATCAACAAAAAACAATAAGATGATGGCATTCGTAGAGATGGAAGACCTTTTTGGATTAATCGAGATAATTGTTTTTCCAAAGATCTATGAAGAATATGAGTACCTATTGAAAAATGATAATATAATCATTGTACAAGGAAGAATCAGTATAAAAGAAGAAGAAGATGCTAAAATTATATGTGAAAAAATTACTCCTATGAGAAGTTCTAAAGAAAATAAAGCCGAAAAGAAATTAAAAAGTTCCAAACTTTTCATCAAAATAGATACTCAAAAAAATCCTAAAATGCTGCAAATAATAAAAAGTATATTGGGTAAAAGCCCGGGGGAACAGCCGGTATACGTGATAGATGAGGCTAAAAGAGTTTCCGGTAAATCCGTAATGATGAAGGCCGACCGTAGTATATGGGTTGATGTAAACGATACCCTTATAGATGATTTAAAAAGTGCATGTGGTGACGAATGTGTTGCCTTGAAATAATTTTTCTATTAAAATAAACATAATATCAAGGATTTCGACTAAAATCGTATCCCCGGCAAAAGGAGGCTTTTGAAATGTGGACTGTAATATATATTGCTCAAAGTAAAAAGATGTCCGAAATAATAGAAAAACTGCTGACCGAAGAAGGTATGTTGGTGAAGGTTCAGGCAGTGAGTAAAAAGTTCGAGAGTGAACAGGGATATTATGAAATATTAGTGCCGGAATGCGAAGCGGAAGAGGCACAAAACATACTATATGAAAAGGGTTATTAACACTTTCCTGCTACCTGCGAAGGAGGGGTTTATATGAAAAACATTGCTGTATTGACCAGTGGTGGAGATTCTCCGGGAATGAATGCTGCTATAAGAGCAGTGGTGAGAACTTCCATATATAATGAATTGAGGGTGTACGGTGTAAATAAGGGATTCAACGGACTCATACATGGAGATGTTACGGAAATGCATATATATTCCGTAGCTGATATAATTCAAAGAGGCGGGACAATACTCAGAACGGCCAGATGCGAAGAGTTTGAAACGGACGAAGGAATAGAAAAGGCATTAAATATAATAGATATCTTTAATTTTGACGGAGTTGTGATCATAGGCGGAGACGGTACCTTAAGAGGAGCTAAAAACTTAGCGGACAGAGGTATTGCCTGTATAGGGATACCCGGCACCATAGATAATGATCTACCGTTTACGGATTATACAATAGGTTTCGATACTGCTGTAAACACCGTATTGGATGCTGTAAATAAAATAAGGGATACTACTACATCTCATGAAAGAGTCAGCATTATTGAAGTAATGGGAAGAAAATCCGGAGATATAGCATTATATGCCGGCTTGGCAGGCGGGGCAGAAAGTATTGTAGTCCCGGAAATGGAATTTTCCTTCGAAACCATATGCAAGAAACTTCTGCAGGGTAAAAACAGAGGTAAATTGCATAGTATAATAATGCTATCCGAAGGTGTAGGCAATGCCATAAAACTTGCTGAAGACATAGAGAATAAAATTGGTATGGAAGTAAGGATAACCATACTGGGATATCTACAAAGAGGCGGTGCACCAACAGCCTTTGACCGTATATTGGCAAGCAGGTTCGGTGCCAGGGCGGTAGAACTACTAATTCAAGGAAAGAGCGGTAGAGTTGTGGGTATTAAAAACAATGAAATTATTGATGAAGATTTTGAAAAAGCCTTAAATACGAAGAAAAATTTTGATAATAATATGTATGAGCTGGCAAAGATACTATCCATATAACTAAGAATATTGGGCAAAAAGCGGACATGCATTGGTAATATGGAATTTTAGGAGGAGATTAACAAAAATGCTGTATAACTTTTTAGGGAGAACCGGGTTTAAAGTGTCAAGAATAGGTTTCGGAGGAATACCTATACAACATGTAGAACAAAAAGATGTTAATGAAATCATATCAAAAGCCATAGAATCAGGCATTAATTTTTTAGATACCGCGAGGGGTTATACCATCAGCGAAGAATTACTGGGAAATGCTTTAATTGGCAAAAGAGATAAAATGTTTCTTGCTACAAAATCTATGGCAAGAGATAAAGAAGGAATGGTATCCGACGTAAGGATATCATTGGAGAATTTTAAAACGGATTATATTGATTTATATCAGCTCCATAATATAAGCACGGAAGAAGACTTGGAATTAGCAATTAGTGAGAAAGGCGCAGTGGCAGCTCTTCTGGGATTTCAAAAAGAAGGGTTTATTAAAAAAATAGGAATTACAAGTCATAAGCTTCCGATTTTAGAAGAAGCGCTAAAATTAGATATTTTTGATACAATACAATTCCCTTTCAGTGTGGTCGAAAGACAAGGCGAGGAGGTTTTTAAAAAAGCAGTAGAGAAAAATGTTGGGACAATTGCGATGAAACCCATGGCAGGGGGAGCACTTCGCGACGGAAGAAAAGCTTTAAAATATATATTGGACAGTCCCTATTTGAATGTAGCCATCCCCGGTATGGACTGTATAGAACAGGTTATAATAAATGCCGAGGCAGCGGACGGGATAAGATTAACCGAGGAAGAAAAACAGGATATAGAAAAGATTGCGAAAGAACTGGGCAACACGTTTTGCCGTAGATGCGGTTACTGTATGCCGTGCTCAGTAGAGATGGATATACCAATGATGTTTATAATGGAATCCTATTTTACCCGTTACGATTTAAAAGATTGGTCTGTTTCACGGTATAAGTCTTTTGATGTAAAAGCCGATGATTGTATAAAATGCGGAATATGCGAAAGCCGCTGCCCATATGAGCTTCCCATTAGGGACATGCTCGATAACGTAGCCAAAGTATTTAAATAAAACAGTTGATATATATTAGTTTTAAAAAGAATAATAATGGGAATAATCGAAAAGTAACTGATTCTTTTTGCACCGGATGGTGCTTTTTTTTTGGGTGCTTGGCACGGCGTAGACGGTTATCATGTAAATGTTTTTTTCTTAATATATTGGGAATAATATATTTCAGTGCAAATGAAAGTGCGGCGAAAATTTATGGTTACGGATAGAAAAGAGAAAGTATATTGGACTCTGTTAGATACAGATACGTGGCAATTATATATTGCTGCAACAGAAAAAGGGCTTTGTTATGTGGGTTCGCCCAAGGCACCTTTTAGTGAGTTGGATGAATGGGTTAGAAAACATATACAAAATTCTGAGCTCATAGAAAATAGAGATGCTATGGATCTGTATGAAACAGAGCTCATTGATTATTTGGAAGGCAGATTAAAGGAATTTACGATTGCGTTAGACTTACGGGGTACGGAGTTTCAACATAAGGTTTGGGATGAGCTATTAAAAGTAAGCTTTGGTAAATCTGCTACTTACACTGAAATCGCTGAAAGAATCAACAGACCTGATGCTGCCCGCGCCGTGGGTACAGCCATAGGTGCCAATCCCGTCCTTATAACAGTTCCATGCCATCGTATGTTTGGAAAACACGGAGAATGGAGAGGTTATCGCGGCGGATTGGAGATGAAAGAACGCTTGCTTGAAATAGAGAAAGAATAAGCCAATTATATTTAAGAATACGTATTAAAAAATAAAAACCTGAAAATGCAACTATAAATGCAAATCCAGGCTTTACCATTTCAGAAAGTTATTTATATGCTAAGATGTCTCCGCTGCCGATGTATTCCTTTATCTTCAGCCCATGCCCCCATTTCATGGCATACTCATCTGTAACTTCTTTTAAATCTATTTCAATGTTTCTGAAGCCGACATTCTTTAAAATTTCTTTTATCTTTTCCAAAGATAATGCACCGCCTACTCAAGTGCCGTAAAGGTTGGGGTCTTTTTTAATTTCTTCAGGCAAATCTTTCTTTAATAATATATCTGAAATACTGAAGCGGCCGTCTTTCTTAAGCACCCTATAAATTTCACTATAAACTTGTTCCTTATCGGTAGACAAGTTAATAACACAATTTGAAATTAAAAGATCCAAATAATTATCCGAAACGGGAATATGTTCTATTTCTCCTAAACGAAAATCCGTATTGTTAAAACCTTTTTTTGAAGCTATTTCCCTGGCTTTTTCAATCATTCTGTAATTACTGTCAATTCCTATTGCCATCCCGGAATCACCCACCGACTTAGAAGCTAAAAAAACATCCATGCCCCTTCCCGAACCTAAATCCGCTACAATTTCCCCCGGTTGAGGCTTCCCTCTTTCATTGGGATTTCCACAGCCTAAACCCATTTGAGATTCTTCGGGAATGACAGTTAAGTCTTCCTTCGTATATCCTAAAGATTTGTTTAAGTTGCCTATATCCACTGAGACTTTTTTATCTTCTTTTGCTACCTTATCATAAAAATCATAAACAGATTTCTTAATTTCCTTTTTATCCATAAGTCTACCTCCCGTAACTTTTGCATTTATTAATTATATCACAATTGCAATATTTGTGTTACCCTATAAGTGGCTACCAGCTATATCGGCGCCGGATACAAAGTATAGACGGTTATTGGTAAGTTGCTGCTTCAGGCTCCGCATAGACCATTCTTCAAGTACATCTAATTAGGAATATGGAGGTTCTAAAAAAGCATAATGAAAGAAAAGATGGAACAAGGATTAAAAACATTTTATATGGGATTTAAGCAAAGCAGTTTATATAATATAATTGCAATTTTAATTATACTGATAGGCTTATTGTTTTTTCCCACGGGAAGAATAATTGCAAATATGTTTTCCAGGGGGCCATTTGTAGCTGGACCCTATATCTCACTATCACTTATGCTAATCGTATTTATTCTATATACCAGGGTTTATCTATATGTTTTCGTTGTCTTTTTATTTTTATTCAGTTCATTTATATCATTCATCGGAATTGCCATGGGAAGCATTTCTGGAAGGGAAATTATAGTGTTTTTCCTACCTATAATATTATTTTTAATTTTAAATATATTTCTTGCTGTATTTAGTTACGGATACAAAAAAGAACCCAAATAAGGCATTTTCTAAAAGCTATTTTAAACAGTTGACTTAGCGGATAAGTAAGAGAAATAATAGCTGACATTGTTGATATACAGATTTATAGAATAGAGGGAATAAAGTGGACGTAGATAATAATAAAAGTAATAAAAAAGCGGTAATAAGATATGCGGGAGCCTTTATAGCATGGGTGATTGGTTCCGGGTTCGCAACGGGGCAAGAATTGCTTCAGTTTTTTACAAGCTATGGATATTCGAGCTTCGGTGTTGTTATACTTAATTTAATAGGGTTTATATTTATAAGTCAAATTTTATTTACCACCGGATTTGATAAGAAATCAGATACATCATTTAATCATTTTAAATATTTTTGCGGTGATAAGTTAGGGACATTCTATTCGTTGCTTATTCCCGTTACCCTAATTTTGATTATGTCTGTTTTGCTGTCCGGCGCCGGCGCTACTTTATCGGAGTATTACGGAATAAATCATTATATCGGCACTGCTATTATGGCTGTTATGGTATTAGGTGCTTATTTAATCGGATTTGAACGATTAGTTAAAGTAGTTTCAAAGATTGGTCCTGTGATAATAGCTTTCTTGCTGCTAGTAGGGATGCTTACGATTTTTCGTGACTACAGAAACTTTACGGAAGTTTCGAACTATAAAGCCGCACTAAAGGTAACGCAATCATCACCGCACTGGATTATCAGCTCCATTTTATATTTATCACTGAACTTTTTAAGCGGCAGCACATATTTTACCCAACTTGGCAGAACATCGAATAGTCGTAAGGATGCGAAATATGGAGCAATATGGGGTGCAGTTGCTTTAATTTTGTCAATAGCGATTATAAATACTGCCATACTATTGAATGCGGAAAATGTAGCTTTGCTTGCTATCCCGGTATTATATTTAGCCGGAAAAATATCCTATGCTTTGGGTGCCGCTTTTACAATTATGCTTATATTGGGTATGTTTTCTTCATGTTCTGCAATGATGTGGACGGTATGCAACCGATTTACGTTGGGCGGTGCAAAAGGTAATAGAATTTTTGCAGCCTTTATAACAGTTTTTATATTTATACTGGGCTTATTTTCTTTTGTTGAATTGGTAGGCATATTTTACCCCCTTGTAGGTTATTTAGGCTTGCTTTTTATCGGATGCTTGATATACAAGAGTATAAACACAAACTATATCAGCAAGTATAATAAAGAAAAACAGAGTTGTTAATCGAAATTTTAGCCGGGAGCGATAGAATTGGACTTTAATATTAAAAAGAATGAAGAATATGAATTAGAAATAACAAGCCAGACCCATGAAGGGATGGGTGTCGGAAAGATTAATGGTTTTACAGTTTTTGTGGTAGGAGCCATATCCGGAGAAAAGGTTAGAGTAAAAATAGTAAAAATTTTAAAAAATTATTCTTACGGAAAGCTTCTAAAATTAATTGTACCATCGGAGCATAGAACGAATCCCCCGTGCCCTGTTATAAAAAGGTGTGGCGGCTGTCAGTTGCAACATATGGATTATGAAAGTCAGCTAAATTTTAAAACCCAAATTGTAAAGGATGCCATAGAGAGAATAGGTGGGCTAAAAGATATAAAAGTTTATGACACTATAGGCATGAAAGTACCTTGGCATTATAGAAATAAAGGTCAATTTCCCGTCGGTATAAGCGGAAAGGAAATGCAAATTGGTTTTTATGCCAAGAGGAGTCATGAAATAATAAATATTGATAACTGTTTATTACAGGACAAAGAAACCGACGCAGCTATAAAGACCATAGGACGGTTTATAAAGGATTATAAGATAAGTGTATATGATGAAAACAATGGCAGAGGCTTAATAAGACATATTGTTTTAAGAAAAGGGTTTAAAACCGGAGAAGTAATGGTTGGCATAGTAATTAACGGAGATAACATGCCTTATAAAGATGAGTTTGTACAAATACTTAAGAAGAATATCTCAGGGTTAAAGACCGTAGTTTTAAATATAAACAAAAAGAAGACAAATGTAATATTGGGACTTAAGAACAAGATAATATATGGTGATGGATTTATACATGATTATATTGGTGACATAAAATTTAGAATATCACTTCTATCCTTTTTTCAGGTGAATCCCGTGCAGACGGAGGTGCTATATAATAAGGTATCGGAATATGCGAGACTTACAGGGACGGAAACAGTTATAGATGCATACTGCGGTATAGGCACCATATCACTATTTTTAAGCAAGAAGGCAAAGGTAGTCTATGGCGTAGAGATTGTTGAACAAGCCATCGAAGATGCGAAAGAAAACGCAAGACTGAATGATGTAGAAAACATGAGATTTATCTTAGGAGAGGCTGAAACAAAGATACCAGAGCTATATGAGCAGGGGGTTAAAGCAGACGTTGTAATTGTTGATCCCCCGCGAAAAGGCTGTGATATAAGGCTTTTAGAAGTGATAACAAAGATGTCACTCAAGAAGCTAATCTATGTTTCATGTAATCCATCTACCTTGGCACGAGATCTGAAATACCTGGTTGAACATGG
>CAYXAT010000083.1:0-7654 GCA_964462065.1 uncultured Clostridiaceae bacterium
AGATTTTGCTTTGCAATGAGGGTGGTACCGCGATTTTATCGTCCCTATGGATTAATATGTCCAAAGGGGCTTTTTTATTGCAAGCTTTTGCTGAGCAATAAGCGGATTAATTATATTATAAGATAAGATTTATAAATTTAGTTTTAAATATTTGGAGGAGTTGAACTATATGAAATTTAAACCTTTGTCGGATACCCATGTAGCGGAGAGGGAAAAGAGTATATCCCGGTTTTGGGATGAAGTAGATATTTTGAATAAAACTATAGAAAACAGGGAAGGAAAAGAGCCTTATATTTTCTACGAAGGGCCGCCAACCGCAAACGGTAGTCCCGGGATACACCACGTAATAGCAAGAACGTTGAAAGATACGGTGTGTCGCTACTATAATATGAAAGGCTTCCAGGTAAAAAGAAAAGCCGGTTGGGATACCCATGGGCTCCCTGTTGAGATTGAAGTGGAAAAACGCTTGAAGCTTTCAAATAAATATGAGATTGAAGAATACGGCATATCTAAATTTAACGAAAAATGCCGTGAGTCCGTTTTCTCCTATGAAAAAGAATGGAGAGAAATGACGGAGCGGATGGGATATTCCATCGATTTGGATAACCCTTATATCACCCTTGATAATAATTATATTGAAAGTGTTTGGTGGATATTAGATAAGTTTTTTAAAGAAGGATATATATACGAGGGGCATAAAATATTACCCTATTGCAGCCGATGCGGTACCGGCTTGGCTTCTCACGAAGTGGCTTTAGGCTATAAAGAGATAAAGACAAATACTGTAACTGTTAAATTTAAAAGAAAAGATAAGGAAGAATACTTTTTAGTATGGACTACTACTCCTTGGACTTTGGCATCAAATGTTGCTTTGACAGTGAATCCCAATGAAACTTATTTAAGAGTAAAGCATGAGGGCACAGTATATTATATTGAAAAGCATCTTGCCAAAACAGTTTTGGGTGAAGGTTATGAGGTTTTGGAAGAAATGCCGGGTAAAGATCTGGAATACATTGAATATGAACAGATAATGCCGTTTGTTCCCGTTGATAAAAAGGCTTTCTTCGTCACCTTGGCAGATTATGTTACCGTAGAAGACGGAACTGGGATAGTTCATACCGCTCCAGCTTTTGGTGAAGACGACTACAACACCGGGAGAAAATATGATTTGCCGGTGCTGCAGCCGGTTAATGAGGACGGAAAATTTACCTGCACCCCATGGGAAGGTAGATTCGTTATGGATGCGGATTGGGATATAATCGTTTGGTTGGATGCGGAAGGCAAACTTTTTAAGAAGCAGAAGATGGAGCATAATTATCCCCATTGCTGGAGATGTTCCACACCACTTTTATACTACGCAAAACCCAGTTGGTATATTGAAGTGACAAAGATGAAAGATTTATTGGTGGAAAACAATAATAAAATAGAATGGTATCCCTCCTACGTGGGAGAAAAAAGATTCGGAAACTGGTTGGAAAACGTTAACGACTGGGCTCTATCCCGCAATAGGTATTGGGGAACCCCGCTGAATATCTGGAGGTGTGAATGCGGTCATACTACTTCTGTCGGTTCCCGACAAGAGTTGATAGATAAAGCAATTGAAAGTATTGATATGGATATAGAGCTTCATAGACCTTTTGTTGATGATGTTCATTTGAAATGTGATAAATGCGGCGGAACCATGACGAGAGTGCCGGAAGTAATAGACTGCTGGTTTGACAGCGGCTCCATGCCTTTCGGGCAGCATCATTATCCTTTTGAAAACAAAGAAAACTTTCATGAGCTTTTCCCTGCGGACTTTATCTGCGAGGGAATAGACCAGACAAGAGGTTGGTTTTATTCATTGCATGTAATTGCTACCTTTGTCATGGGGGTTTCTTCCTATAAGAGATGTTTGGTAAACGATTTAATTTTGGATAAAGACGGGCAGAAGATGTCAAAATCAAAAGGCAATACTGTTGATCCGTTTGAATTGTTTGATAAGTACGGTGCCGATGCGTTGAGATGGTATCTGCTGTATGTGTCGCCTGTATGGACACCGACAAAGTTTGATGAAGACGGTCTGAAAGAGATATTAAGCAAGTTTTTCGGTACTATGAGAAATGTATACTCTTTCTTCGCTCTTTATGCCAATACAGATGAAGTGGATCCTGGGGATTTTTATGTTGAATACGAAGACAGACCGGAATTGGATAAATGGATATTATCTAAATACAATAATTTATTAAAGCAAGTTGAATATGAAATGTCCGTTTATGATTTGCATAGGTCTGTAAGAAAGATACAATTTTTCTTAAACGAAGATTTCTCTAACTGGTATATAAGACGCTCTCGAAGAAGATTTTGGGCTACGGAACTGACAGAGGATAAAAAAGCTGTATATAATACTACCTATGAAATCTTAGTGGGATTAACAAAAGTGATAGCACCATACTCCCCCTTTATGGCTGAAGAAATGTATAAAGACCTTACCGGCAAACTTTCCGTACATTTGGAAGATTTCCCGGTAGGCGATGACAATCTCATTAATATGCATATCGAAGAGAGAATGGACTTGGTGCGCGATTTGGTGGGATTGGGCAGGGCTTCAAGAGAGCAGGTGAGAATCAAGGTAAGGCAGCCTATTTCGGAGGTTTTAATTGACGGAAAATATGAGGAGCTTATCAGCGACTTGGAACCCTTGATAAAGGAGGAACTAAACGTAAAAGAAGTAGTGTTTGCAAAGCATTTGGATGATTATATGGATTTCAGCTTGAAGCCTAATTTCAAGGTTGCAGGCCCCATATTGGGCTCCAAGATAAAGTTCCTAGCAAAAGCCTTGGCTGAAGTTGACGGGGCTGAAACGGTGAAAAGATTGGATGCAGGGGAGACGCTGAGTCTTACTGTAAACGGCGAAACCTTGGATGTAGTGAAGGATTATGTTTTAGTTAATATATCTGCCAAAGAGGGTTTTACAGTTGCCATGGAGAATAATTTGTTTGTGATATTGGAAACTACACTTTCACAAGAGCTTATTGATGAAGGCTATGCAAGAGAGTTTATATCCAAGGTGCAGCAGATGAGAAAGAACAATGGATATGAAATGATGGATAGAATTAAGATTTATTTTGACTGCAATGATGAAATAGCCAAAGGTGTAAATATTCACAGAGACTACATTATGAGCGAGACCTTGGCGGATGTACTGGACAGGGTCCAAGACGATAGCTTTGATAAGCAGGATTTAAACGGTCATGAAACAGGTATAAAGCTGAAGAAAATTTAAAGTAGAAAGTGTAAAGCATAAAGTTGAATAGTTGGAATGTTGGAATGAATACGTAGAGGCGGACGACTCTGTCCGCCTGTGATATGATTCTTCAGTCGCAAGCTCCTTCAGAATGACGAGGCTCCAAATGTTGTCATACTGAGGGAATTGCTTTTTATTATAAAGAAGGAAAAGTGAGGAAAGTATAATGAAGAACTTATTAAAAGAAAAGATGCTAAAGGGAGAAAATGTCATCGGCACATTTTTTCAATTAGGCGGCAGCACTGCGGTTGAATGCTTAGGAATATCCGGATTGGACTTCTTTATAATCGATACTGAGCACGGACCCTTTGATGTGGAATCGTCCATGGATTTTATCAGAACTGCCGAGCTTCGAAATATAACACCCTTAGCCAGGATTAAGGATGTGTCAAGACCTTCAGTTCTAAAAATGTTGGACATCGGTGCGAAAGGAATTATCGTACCTTGTGTAGAAACAATAGAACAGGTAAAGAACTTGGTGGAATGGTCTAAATATTATCCTTTGGGCAAGAGAGGATTTTTTACGGCCAGACCCGCCGGATACGGTTTCTATGATTTTGCCAAAAGTATCGATGGTTATTTTAAAACTTGCAACGAAGAAACTTTACTAATACCTCAATGTGAAACAATGGGTTTTTTAGAAAACATTGAAGAGATTGTAAACATTGATGGTGTTGACGGAATCTTTATAGGGCCCTATGACCTATCCATCGGGATGGGTAAACCGGCACAGTTTTCAGATTCAGAGTTTTTAAATGCAGTTTTCAAAGTTAAAAAAGCATGTGAAGATGCGGGAAAATTTTCATTTATATATACCGGCAGCAATAACGAAGCAAAAAGATACTTTCATGAGGGCTTTGACGGTGTTGCAGTAAATTTTGATGCTGCAATTTTCATTAACGCCTACAAAACAATAATTAAAGAGATTAAAGGGTTATAATATTAAGTAAGCAGATTGTTATTGTAAAAAAGGGGGTAAGATTATGCTTTTAGACAGTTTTGATGTGGCCAAGGCGGCTATAACCATGGCAATATCCTCAAGGTCCTCGGAAGAGTCAATAATAAAAGACCTGAAGAAGAAAAACATCCTTGCAACTGCGGTAGATATAGGAGGAGAATTCAATTCTTCCATTCCGAAAATCATTGAGAGAGCGGTTGTGGCATCAAAAAGAAGCGGAGTAACGACGGAATGTCATGTACATGACGGTGCGGTTATCGGTGCTACCAGGGAGGCGTTGATGCAGATAGGAATGAAAGCCAGCGGCTACAGTGTGGGTGGGAAAATTGGAATTGCCAGATCCGGCGAACATCTAAGTGTATGCATATTTATGAGCATGGGACTTTTATATTTAAATGATGTGGTTATAGGGTTATCCCACAGAGCCATTCCGAATTTAAAAAAACATGAATAGCATATGAAAGCCACGAAGGACGAAAAAGATTACGAAAAAATTAAAAATTAAGTATTGACTTCTTATCTCCAATCTAATAGAATTGTATCTAAATTGATTCGGTTGCGAATTTTTATTTGTAGAATTGTAGTATTGTAGAATGGTAGATCACTATTTATTTCAGTAAAAAAGCTGACCTATCGGTGGTCAGTTTTTTAATATAAAAACATAATTTTGGAGGATGGTAGAATGGTAGCAAAACAAAAACTTTCAATTCTTTTGGTGGTTCTTTTAATCTTCAGTTCATTGCTTTCGGGATGCGGGAATAAAGAGATTCCCATAAATAATGAAAGCACGGAAACAACCCAAACAGGAAAACCTATAGAAATAGGAGTGACCCAAATAATAGAGCATCCTGCTCTTGATTCGGCACGCCTTGGATTTATTGATGCTTTGGCATCAAAAGGTTTAAAAGACGGCGAAAATCTGAAAATTGATTTTCAAAATGCTCAAGGCGACGGTCCCACTGCACAAACTATTGCACAAAACTTTGTAAGTGGTAAAAAGGATTTGATATTTGCAATAGCAACTCCTACGGCCGAAGCGGCTTTTAATGCCACAAACGAAATACCTATTCTGATTACAGCTGTTACAGATCCCGTAGATGCGGGGTTGGCAGAGACATTGGAAAAACCGGGTACAAACGTCACGGGCACCAGTGATGCAGCACCTATGGACAGACAATTTCAACTATTGAAGGAGCTTCTCCCCAATGTCAAAAAAGTAGGAATTATTTATAATACCAGTGAAAGAAACTCTGAGATTCAAGTTGAGATGGCTAAAAAGCTATCAGGTGATTATGGGCTTGAGATAATCACGCAAGGTATAACAGGTACCAATGAGATGCCCCAGGTTCTTGATTTTATCACCGGTAAGATAGATGTTATGTATATTCCGACAGATAATATGGTGGCATCGTCTATGGCTATTATTTCACAAAAATGTATGGATAAAAGAATTCCCATAATTGGCTCCGAGCAAGCCCATGTAGAAGGCGGCGCCCTAGCCACGGAGGGTATAGACTATTATAAGCTCGGGTTCCAAACCGGTCTTATGGCCATAGAAGTGCTAAACGGTGCAAAGCCGGAAACCATGCCTATAGAGACTTTAAAAGAAACAACCCTGGCAATAAACATCGAAGCGGCAAAACAGTTAGGAATCGTAATACCCCAGGAAATGCTCGATAAAGCCGAAATTGTAAAGGCGGTGCAATAAATTGAGTAGTTTTTGGATGGGAGTTTTAGAACAGGGCTTTTTGTTCTCCATAATGGTGTATGGAGTTTATATAACATATAAGATACTTGATTTTCCCGATTTATCCGTGGACGGCACCTTTCCTTTAGGTGCCGCCGTTACGGCTTTTTTCCTTATAAGGGGTGTCAATCCGGTCCTTACTTGCCTGTTATCATTTTTGGCGGGTATGGCAGCCGGATTTATTACGGGTGTACTAAATGTTAAATTCAAAATAACAAATCTGTTATCGGGTATTTTGGTCATGATAGGTTTGTATTCAATAAATTTAAGAATAATGGGAAAGGCAAATACGCCTTTATTTAGTATAAAAACAATTTTCTCGGTAAATATTAACCCCATTTTTGTGATAATCTTTTTATCTTTCTTAGTAAAATTATTACTTGACTTATTATTTAAAACAAAGTTCGGTTTTATATTAAAAGCAACCGGGGATAACAGTAAAATGGTAACAACTCTAGGTATTGATATAGGCACCGTTAAAATAATCGGCGTGATGCTGTCAAATGGTTTGGTGGCTTTGGCGGGCTCAGTGATGGCTCAATACCAAAGATTTTCCGATGTGGGAATGGGAAGCGGCATAATAGTGATGGGTCTTGCATCTATTATTATGGGTGAAACTGTTTTAAAGGCTTCTCCTATTAGAACAGGGACATTATGCGCCTTAATAGGTTCCGTTTTTTATAAAGGCAGTATTGCTATAGCTTTAAAAGCAGGACTTCCGCCTACGGATTTAAAACTGATGACTTCCATTATAGTAATAACGGCGCTGGCAATTTATAATAAAGGTTTTAAAGTAAGGCTTGGAAAAAAACCATTGTTTGGAGGTGTGAGAACTGCTTCATATACAAAATCTGCATAAAACTTTTAACAAGGATACGGTTAATGAGAATAAACTTTTTAATGGATTATCATTGGATATAAAAAAAGGTGATTTTCTGACGGTTATAGGCAGCAACGGTGCGGGAAAGTCCACTTTACTGAATATTATATCAGGCAATTTGGATTGTGATTCCGGATATATATTTTTAGGCGAAGAAGAGATAACAAACGACCCGGAGTTTAAAAGAAGTAAAAAAATAGGCAGAGTATTTCAGGATCCCAAGATAGGGACTTCCCCATCAATGACAGTCTTGGAGAATATATCAATGGCTATAAATAAAAACAAAATATACGGAATTTCACGGGGTATAGAAAAGAACACCATAGCAGGAATCAGGAATTCTCTTTCGGAATTGTCCTTAGGATTGGAAAACAAACTTGATGTAAAGACAGGACTCTTATCAGGCGGGCAAAGGCAGGCCTTGGCGCTTTTGATGGCTGCTGTATCCAACCCATCCTTGCTTTTATTGGATGAGCACATGGCTGCATTGGATCCGAAAGCTTCTGAAGCTATAGAGGAGTTAACAAACAAGATTATAGAAAAGAGTGGAATTACCGCCGTCATGGTAACACATAACTTAAAACAGGCCGTCAGTATGGGAAATAGGCTTATAATGATGCATAGGGGAGAGATTGTTTTAGATATAAAAGGCGGAGAGAAAGAAACCTTCACTCCCGAGAAGCTTTTAGACCTGTTCGGTAAAAATGCCTCCGAAGATATTATAAGTGACCGCTTGATTCTATCTTAAAAATGTTTGATATAATCATTATTAAAACAAAGAGA
>CAYXAT010000084.1:0-6439 GCA_964462065.1 uncultured Clostridiaceae bacterium
GCATGGAAACCGACCCCTACAATTTCGTTGTAACAAAAGATTCTTCACTTACGTTCAAAATGACTGCATCGGGGCAAGCTATACTCCTACGCCTTCCAACTAGTCCAACTAACCAACATTCCAACCCGAAAAGGTATTGCGGAACGGCATTGGAGTCGTTCCCTACAACTACTTTCCACTTTAAGCTTTCCGCTTTAAGCATTCTTAATTTATAACTCTTCTGGCCGAATAATAAGTCCTTTCATAATAACCTGACATTAGCGTGGATTTTTTAACCACATCACCGGTTTGAGGGGCATGCACAAAATTACCGCTTCCAACATATATACCCACATGGTGCACCGTCTTCCCATCCTTTGCAAAAAAGACCAAGTCCCCATACTCCAAATCCGACTTTGCAATCCAAGTTCCCACTAAAGCCTGAGCCCTTGATACCCTTGGCAGAGAAATACCAATCCTGCCGAACACCACCTGTACCAACCCGGAACAATCGTAGCTATTGGGCCCCGTTCCACCCCATTTATAGGGTTTTCCCATTTCCTTAGCCAACTGTTCGCTTAGCTTTGTTCTTAAAACACTTTGGCGTCTGCTCGTCCCGCTACGGGATACAACTAAGTTTTCATTAGATGCCATAACCTTATCGTGAGCCCTTTTGACTAAAACTATCGCTTCTTCTTTCGTCGTGTTTCCAAGGGGATCAAAAAGATTATAACCAACGCCGTTTATAACACCGATGCCGTATAAATAGTTTACTGCTTCCTTGGCCCATCTTGAAATCTCGTTATCGTCTAAAAATATGTAATCGTAAGGATACGAATAATCATATTCCGGCTTTGCAGCTTTTAAGGTACGGTATAAAATAACGCTTATCTCCTGACGGGTTGTGGTGCCTTTGGGCATAAATGTACCGTCTCCCATACCTTGAACCAAACCTAAACCGTTTGCAATTCTAATTTTTGAGTTTCGTGTATCAGAAAAGTAAATGTCTCCCTGTAATACTCCTTCTTCTCCGCTTAAGGCTTCATATAGTTTTAAAGCCATTTCCGTGAAATCTTCTCTTGATATGAGAGTTCCATACTCCATGTTGAATTGATCCGGCAGAAGATCTGCTTTTTTTGCTTTTTCTACTTCTGCACTCGCCCAGCTATATGTATTCGCTGCATCACCTTGAGGTAATGTGTCTGCAAAAGCATTTCCCGCTACAACAAACATTGCTAAAATAGCAACAACCATACCAAATTTAATAATTCTGATTCTCATTAGTTACTTCATCCTTTCCTGCGATTCTTAGCTCATAGAATTATGCTAAACTATGGTATATTCAATTGTATACATACTATAATAGCACAAAAATACCCGGCCTGTACCAGGTATTTTATGACAATAGTTAATAGCTTAAGTATAAATAATATACACATTACCCTAATTTTTATGTAAATATAGTAAACAACCCTTCACTCAGCCCCATAATAATGATTCCCGCAATTAGATTCCCTGCAAAAATAGCGGGAAAAGCCCATTTAAAACGCATATTAAGCATAGCCGCAATTATACTTCCCGTCCAAACTCCGGTCCCGGGAATAGGTATGGCAACGAACAGGAGCAAGCCCCATACTCCATACTTTTTTATATTGCCGCTCTTCGCCATAGATCTGTTTGTAATTGAATTTACAAACTTTTTAAAAAGCCTTGTTTTCTTCAGATAATTAAAAACAGGCCTTACGCTGAATAGAACAATAGGCGCGGGAATCATGCTTCCGATAAAACCTAAAACTGCTGCATGAAAAGGAGACAATCCCAGGGAAATCCCTACAGGTATTGCTCCTCTAAGCTCAATAACCGGTAATGCGGCAGTAAGTATCACTGCAAATTCTCTTGATAAAATATTAAGTATTTCTTTAAAAAACAATTGCATAATGCTTTCTCGCTTTCATAAGGCCTTATATCCCGCCAAACCTCTTATAATATATCAAAACATGCTAAATCATAGTAAAACTATAACAAAAAAGCTCCTCTATTTCAATTCTTTTTCTAACTACGGAAAGTCCTGGACTATTCATATTTAAGGAATCCTTCATAACCCGCGGATTTAAGCTTTGAGAGCAAAGCCTCAGCGTGCTCCCTTTTCAAAAAAGCTCCTAACTGCACTTTATAATACTTCTTATTTGATGCAGTAAGATTTTGGCTTAGGGCTTCTTGCACCTCCAACCTGAAACTGTTCATATCCTCACCGTGTTTGGGAAACCAATGCATAACATCCGCATGGTTGGAGGCGACACCCAGTTTATATCCCTCACTATGGCATATGATATCCTCTGCTTCTAAATTATACATACCGCATAACAACACACAAAGCTCTACTGCATTTTTCCATGCGCCTCTGAAATATGCATCCAGTTTTACAGCATCGTAACCTATCATATCCAAACCGCTATAATAAAAACCGGCGGGCTCACATATTTCAATTCCTATATGCGTATTATTGGCCTTGCCCCCCGCATGCCATCCCCTGTGATTCCACGGCAAATATTGAAAAGCTTCCTTATCATCGACAAAAGCATGGACGCAGGCTTGCATTCCCACTTCCCCGGCAGCATAAGACTTATTCCATCTTTTAAACCAATCCGCTGCCATAACCCCGGGCGTCGCCGTCGAATGTATCATTATGCCGGATGGCTCTATTTTTGCCCCCGCCTTATAACAATCGTTGCCGGTCATATACTTTACCATAAGATTCATTTTATTATCCCCCAATCATAAATTATCGGCAAATCTTATAACATTTTTACAGAGATTGCCTCATTATAGAGATAACTTTATGTCCTATTTTATTCCGTTTTCCCTTACTTTTTATAGGACCTGTCCCATTGCTTAAATATAAACTATTTGGTATAATTTGAATATAAAAATAGAATTAAATAACAACGATTGTCGCTGAAAAGGTACAAGAAATGCCGCCCGAATCAACTAAAAAATTCAAAACGGAAGGAGAATATTATGTTTGTAAAAAACAGAATGACTAAGAACCCAAAAACTATAACATCCAATACATCTATCTCTGATGCAGTGGCACTTTTTAAAGAAACCAATTTTAAAAGATTCCCCGTAGTGGATAAAGGTAAGCTCGTCGGTTTACTCACAAAGTGGGATATTCAAACGGTTTCACCGACGAAAGCTACATCTCTCAGTATATTTGAGGTTCACTATTTCTTATCCTTAATTACAGTTAAAGATGCCATGACAAAAAAAGTTATCACCATAGGTGCTGATGCTTTATTGGAAGAAGCGGCAATTTTAATGAGGGAAAATAAAATCAGTACTCTTCCGGTAATGGAAAACGGTGAATTGGTAGGAATTATCACAGAAAGCGATATATTCGATGCCTTTATAGATTTGTTGGGGTTCAAGGATAAGGGCAGCCGTATTACTGTTGAAACAAAGGATGTTCCCGGCGGTATTGCTGTTATTTCCGATATATATTCTTCTTTACACATTAATATAACCCATATAGCTTTGTTCGAAGGTAACGGCATTAGAGACTTGGTAATAAGGGCACCTATAACGGATACAACCGATGTGGAGAGAATGCTTAACGAAAAAGGCTATAAAATAAAGCATATTCTGATTTCCGAATAACAGGAAATGATACACCCGGGGGGTTAGCCCCCGGGTGATTTTTTACATATATGCGGTCCAGCCACCGTCTACTGCTATACACTGTCCGTTAATAAATGAAGAATCATCGTTTGCCAAAAATACCGCAACCCTCGCTATTTCGCAAGGCTCACCAATTCTTGGGTTGAGGCTCTGCCCTATCCCGGCCAATTGCGCCCCGTTCCTATTTATATTCTTCATATACTCGCTTGTCGCAATCTCCGTGGAAATGGCACCCGGACAGATGGCATTGCAACGTATATTCTTTTTTGCATACATATATGCCGTATTTTTTGTCAGTCCCACTACAGCGTGTTTGCTTGCCGTATATACGGCTCCGGCAATACCACCCTTTAATCCGCCGACAGAAGCTATATTAATTATTATGCCACCACCCGCCGTTTCAAAATACTTGATAGCTTTGCTCATGGATAAGAATACAGACTTGGTGTTAAGATTCATCACTTTATCATACATTTCTTCCGATGCGTCGCCTACCGGACTCATATCGTCCATGATGCCGGCATTATTGACTAAAATGTCCAGCTTACCAAATACACCCACTGCCTCATCCACCATATTCTCTATATTTCCTTTAATTCCAAGGTCAGCTGTAAAGGCAACCACTTTACCTTCAAAATCTTTTGTATCTTCAACAAGTTGTCTCAATCTGTCTGCTCTCCTTGCAACGGCAAGGACCTTGGCACCTTCCCTTGCAAAAAGATATGCAATTTCTCGCCCCATGCCTGAGCTTGCGCCTGTTACAATCGCAACTTTTCCCTTTAGCTTCATACCAGCCCTCCTTAAACCAACTATTTTTTTTGATAGTATTAACTTAAAGCAGTGCATATATTATATATTATTATTGATATACCCTTCAAACATTGTCCCTTAAATTTTCCGGCAGGTCACAGAACTCCGTCTTCCCCTGCCGCGGCGGCTTCATCACAGATGCTGTAGGTATTCACCATGGTTTTTAAACATTGTTTCAAGTTTACCGGATCATTTTTATAACTCTCCAGGGCTCTTATTCCTAACATTACTTCATTAAAACTTAAATCCAAAGGTTTACCCACAAATATGTTCTCGTGGTATGTGGATTGAATTCCTTCCTCTTCAAGTAGAAGCTCTTCATAAAGCTTTTCCCCCGGTCGAAGTCCTATAAACTCAATCTTTATCTCTTCATCCGGTTTAAATCCTGAAAGTCTTATCAGGTCTCTTGCCAAATCCATTATCTTTATGGATTGTCCCATATCTAAAATAAATACTTCTCCGCCTTTAGCCATAGCCCCGGCTTGAATGACCAGTTGTGCCGCTTCGGAAATAGTCATGAAGTATCTCGTTACCTCCGGGTGAGTCACTGTTACCGGACCACCCTGAGCTATTTGATTCTTAAACAATGGTATCACACTGCCGTTACTGCCCAAAACATTGCCAAATCTCACCGCGGCGAATTCTGTTAAGCTTCGTTTATCCATTGATTGTACAATCATCTCCGCCAGCCGTTTTGTCGCTCCCATAACATTCGTCGGATTCACAGCCTTATCCGTGGATATCAATACAAATTTCTTGACACCGAACTCTACTGCAGCTTGAACTACATTCAGCGTCCCAAAAACATTATTCTTCACCGCTTCCGTAGGATTAAGCTCCATCAAAGGTACATGTTTATGAGCTGCTGCATGAAACACTACCCCAGGATTATGCTTGGTAAAGATTTGTCTCAACCGTTCCTTATCCCTGACAGAGCCTATAATAACTTGTATATCTATGTCTTTTTTATATTGAACCTTAAGCTCGTTTTCCAACTCATAGGCATTATTTTCATAAATATCGAATATAGTTAGCCTTTTCGGCTTGAATCGTGCCAACTGCCTGCACAGCTCTGAGCCTATAGAACCTCCCCCACCGGTTACCAAAACTGTTTCATTTCTTATGTATGTTGCTATTTCCTCCGTGTGAAGCTTTACCTCATCCCTACCCAATAGGTCCTCTATGTTAACATCTCTTATCTTTTTTAGGCTGACCTTTTCATCTAATATCTCATATACCCCCGGCAAAATTTTAAGTTTGCATTGTGTGCTTTTACAAATTTCGATAATTTCCCTCAACTCTGATTTAGGTATGGAGGGTAGAGCGATGATTATTTCATCTATATACTTTTTAGCTGCTATTTCTTTTATCTTGCTTCTGCCGCCTACCACCGGCACCCCATGTATCTTTGATTTATGTTTTGTTTTATCATCGTCTATCACCGCTACAGGTATGCTTTTTAATTCTCCGTGTTTATTCATTTCCTTTATAACCATAGACCCTGCCTCACCGGCACCTATTATTAGAACTCTCGTCGCATTATATTTGTCGTCCTTCATATAATTGTTTATTTTTTTAAGAATCCTATAACTTAAACGGCTGCCCCCGATAAAAATGAACGTTATAAACCAAGAAATAAGATATACCGTCCTTGGTAGACGCACATTGAAATACTGCCCGTATAAAAAACAGAGCAAAGTTTCCGCCGTAGTAGCAAAGAACACTTGAATGAGCTCATCTATGCTTGCATAGCTCCATAGACTTTTATACAGGCTAAAAACCCCGTATGTTGCTACTTTTATTAATGTAAGAAGCATAAACGTTTCTTTATATATATTTATATACTGCAACTGAATTTTACCGTCAAATCTCAATAATAATGCTATGTAAAGTGCCAGATTTACTAATATTATGTCTGTAACTATCAACATAGTCTTACGACTATAAGACTTCATGAGAACCTCCTTATTTG
>CAYXAT010000084.1:6539-7626 GCA_964462065.1 uncultured Clostridiaceae bacterium
TTTTTATTCGGTGATACGGGAGTTTCAGGCACGCTTGCTTTTCTGACAATTGCCACATTTTTATCTCCAAAATCCATCATCTGGATAAGGCTTAGCTGTTTTTCTTTAAAAAGCAGAACCTCATAAACCTGCTTGGAAATATCCTGCTTCATTTTCAGTTGTTTGACCTTGTTTTCATCATCTGAAGCCTCAGCTTTTTCAAGCTCTTCCGACAGATATATCATATCTTTTTCCTGGTTTCCTATGGCTGTTTCCATATAATGATTCAGCTTATTCACATAATTACTGTTATATCTGTCAACATAAGAGATAAATACATCCGATAGATTATTGCATATATCCGCTGCAAGCTGAGGGTCCTTATCCTTTGTTTTTATCGTAAATAAACCGTCTTTTACAGTTATATTCAGCTTTTTCGCCACTTTCTCCGGAGATAAATCGATAAGCTCCGGCATATTATCTATAACCTTACTAAGCAGCTCGGCCCCTAAAAGCTTGTTTTTATATGCTTCTTCCGACATAGAAGGGTACTGTATCAAAGAAGATATCAAGGCGCGGCTATCCTGAGTTATACCGGGGTCTACTTTGGACAGCTCCTGCCAATCTATGTTTTCATTATTCAAAAATATATTAGTGCCGTTCACATTTCCTGAATGAGTATTATAGGAGATGTTTTGAGCATTCAGGATAGTCACCGCTTCATAAGAAGGCTTTAGCACAAAAAATGAGACTGCAAAGGCAATCAATATCGCCACAACAGTAAATCCTATTACCATCTTTTTTCTTTTAATCAATATTTCAATCAATTCACGTAAGCTTATTTCCTCCATAATTTACACCTCATTTTTTATTTATTCTCCAGTTCCTCTTTTATCATTTCAAGTGTTCTTATAGCCGCTTCAATCTTTTTCGGAGCATCTCCCGTGAACTTTAGCGGCTTTTCTATTCTTTCATTTACTTCCGCAAGTTGTTTTTCGGTCTCTAATATTCTTTCTAAATAAGGTACGGCTTCCTCTATTTCCTCATTCTCCAAATAATATTTAGCCACTTGATAATTCACATCTATTTTCATAACATAAGGCGGTAC
>CAYXAT010000085.1:0-2160 GCA_964462065.1 uncultured Clostridiaceae bacterium
GTTATGCAGTGGATATTTCCTCCGCCCAATATAACCTCCCGTGCAGCAGTTACACCCACCACTTCTCTATCCGGGAATATCTCTTTTAGCATATCCTCTGCAATTTTATCGTATTTTTCATTTCCAAAGTAAGGAAATACGATTCCGCCGTTGGCTATATAAAAATTGACATAAGAAGCTGCCTGGCGATCGCCCTCTTCCCTTGGGAGTGTCCCTTCTATCACATCTATACCGCCGCTCTCTTCAGCGGTTATAGTAACCGGCGGATTCGGTACCGGCAATTTATGAATTTTAAATTTTCTACCCTTTGCATCAGTTTCATTGCATAAATGATCATAAACTTCCTTGGAGATTTCATACTGAGGATCATCTTCGTTATCGGACCAAGCTATTATGACTTCCCCGGGTTTAACAAAACAAAAAATGTTATCCACATGTCCATTGGTTTCGTCGTTATAGATACCTCTGGGCAGCCAAATTACTTTATCTACATTAAGATATTCCTTTAAAAATTCCGTCATTTCATCTTTACTCATATGTACATTTCTTCCGCCGCTTAGGAGACATTCTTCTACGACAACTAAGGTTCCGTCACCGTCCACATGTATAGCCCCACCCTCCATTATGAAATCCGGCGTTCTGTATGTATCAACCTCTTCAATTTCGCATATTTTTTGCGCAATTTTATCATCTTGGTCCCAGGGGAAATACAAACCGTCATAAAGCCCTCCCCAAGCATTAAAAGCCCAATCCACCGCTCTTACATCGCCTTTATCATTAACTAAAAATGTGGGCCCCACATCACGCATCCAAGCATCATCATTTGACATTTCCACTACTCTCACATAATCCGGCAACATAGCCCTTGCATTATCATATTGAGACCTTGAAACTACCATTGTAACCGGTTCAAATTTTGAAATTGCTTTTGCTACTTCAACAAATGCGGCTTGCGCAGGCTTGCCGCCCAGCCGCCAGTTATCAGGTCTTTCCGGCCATATAATCCAGGTCTTTTTGTGCTTTTCAAATTCGCCGGGCATTCTGAAGCCGTCTTGCTTCGGTGTAGTATCCGTTATTCTCATAGCCATGTGATACACTCCTTTTTAAATAAAATTAGATTAGTGATTTTGGACACTGTAAAAAGCTTATTCTCTTATGTTATTGACAGCAAGTTAAAATTTGAAAAGCTTTACTGAACGGCTTTAATTTTCACTAAGGTTTTCAGGATTCTTCATAGCTCTTACAGTATCAATATTAATAGCATTTTTTATTTAGCTGTTATTATAATTTGATAAAGGTGTAAAATATATACGCAAACAGTTATTATTTAGAAAACCCGACAATAGTTCCACAATCTTTGTATATAAAATAAATAAAGGCGGAAAAGCTTTTTTATCAAAGCCTTTCCGCCTTTATATTCTAATTCTTATTTTAATAAATTATTTAATTCATTAAGTTCATTCTTAGACACATTGCGCCAGTGCCCTGTCTTTAAATGACCGAGCCTAATATTCATAATTCTGATACGTTTAAGATATATGACTTTGTATCCCAAAGCTTCGCACATCCTGCGTATTTGACGGTTCAGCCCCTGGGTAAGAATTATCCCCATGGTTTTATCATTAATTGGATATATATCACAGGGACGTGTCACCGTTCCCAATATTTTTACCCCATTTGCCATTCTTTCTAAAAACAAAGGAGTAATAGGCTTGTTAACCCTTACTATATACTCTTTTTCATGATAGTTTTCCGCTCTAAGTATTCTATTAACAATATCTCCGTCATTGGTGAGCAATATAAGTCCCTCTGAATCTTTATCCAAGCGCCCGATGGGAAATATTCGTTTTGGATGATTTACAAAATCTATTATGTTTTCCTTCACCCTATTGTTCGTCGTACATTCAATGCCCATAGGTTTATTCAATGCTATATATACGTGTTTTTCTTTGATATCAATAGGAGCGCCGTCTATGCATACAATATCCCCGGCATCAACCAAATTGCCCAGTCCGCAAACAACTCCGTTTACTGTGACCCTTCCTTCCTCTATTAGTTTATCGGCCTGCCGCCTGGAATAAGTACCTCTTTCCGCAATATACTTGTTTATCCTCATTTATCATACCTTCTATACTAAGCCTTTAACTCAGTATAAACCAA
>CAYXAT010000085.1:2260-7571 GCA_964462065.1 uncultured Clostridiaceae bacterium
TATGCCTCTTTGATTCTTGGATTGGCGGCAATTTCGTCTGCAGGCCCTTCCATAGTGATCCTGCCTTGCTCCAATACATAGGCTCTGTCTGCAATGGAAAGTGCCTTGTAGGCATTTTGTTCAACCAATAGTATAGTTTTATCCATTTTTCTTATATCCACAATTATATCAAGAACTGTCTGAACCAAAAGTGGTGCCAAGCCCAATGATGGTTCATCCAAAAGCATTATTTCAGGATCGCTCATAAGTCCCCTTCCCATTGCCAACATTTGTTGCTCTCCGCCGCTTAAGGTTCCGGCAATTTGCTTTTCCCTTTCTTTTAACCTGGGAAATAGATTATAGACTTTTTCTAAATCCTCTTTTATTTTCTTGGCATCGTTCCTCAAATAAGCTCCCAAATTAAGATTATCCTCTACAGTAAGATTTGCAAACACTAATCGACCTTCGGGAACTTGTGATATTCCCATCTTTACTACTTTGCTTGGGCTTTGCGGCAGCCTTTCACCTTTATAAGTTATCTCACCTTCTTTATATTTAAGAAAGCCTGATATGGCATTAAGCAAAGTCGATTTACCTGCCCCGTTGGATCCTATTATTGTTACTATCTCTCCCGCATTTATTTCTAATGAAGCACCTTTTAAGGCATGGATTCCGCCATAATATACATTCAAGTTTTCTATCTTTAACATGTTATGCCTCCACCCCCAAATAAGCTTCTACCACTCTTGGGTTTCCTTGTACCTCAAATGGCGTCCCTTCGGCTAATTTACAGCCAAAGTTAAGTACCATCATCCTTTCACAAACACCCATTATCAAATCCATATGGTGATCTATGATAAACACTGTTAAATTAAACTTTTCTCTGATTTCCGCTATAAGATGCATCAACTGCACCTCTTCATCAGGGTTCATTCCAGCTGCGGGCTCGTCTAACAATAAAAGTTTCGGGTTCAACGCCAGAGCCCTGGCAATTTCCAATCTTCTTTGCAGCCCATAAGGAAGATTATTTGCAATTATATCTTTTCTTTCAAGCAACCCCATTATATCAAGAAGGTTTTCCGCTTTTTCTTTCAATTCTTTTTCTTGTTTCTTACACCTTGGTGTTCTAAAAATGGATTCTAATAAACTATAACTTGCGTTGGCATGGCATGCGGTCAAGACATTGTTATACACAGAAAGTTTTTTGAACAACCTTATATTTTGAAATGTTCTGGTAATCCCTTTGCCGGCAACCATATACGGGGCTTTATTTGTTATTTCTTCACCCTGATAGATGATTTTACCGTTTGTAACTTTATATACTCCCGTAATCAAGTTGAATATTGTAGTTTTACCGGCACCATTGGGTCCGATGAGGCCTGTTATACTTCCCTCTTCAATCGTGAAGTCCACATTACCTACGGCTGTGAGTCCTCCAAATTCTTTAGTAAGGTCAACTAATTGAAGTATGCTCATATTTGCTCCCCTCCTTTAGCTGCCTTTGATTCTCTTTTTCTTTTCATATTTGCATATAGTTTCTTCATGCTTGAAGGAGTAAATTCGTATCCTCCCATTAACCCCTCAGGTCTGGAAACCATTATGACAATAACCGAAAGCCCGTAGAATACTAATCGCCAGTCTTTCAGCACTCTTAGAAGCTCCGGAAGTGCCGTTAAGACCAGAGCACCTACCACGCTGCCGGATATGCTTCCAAGTCCGCCGAAAATAACTATTATAGTCAGTTCTGTGGATTTAACCAAACTGAACATTTTAGGCTGTAAGAATGTCATGTAGTGTGCCATCAGCCCACCGCCGATTCCTGCATAGGCAGCACTTATCATAAGAGATATCATTTTATATTTAAATACATTAATTCCGGCTATTTGCGATGCCAATTCTTCCTCACGTACAGCAATCATATTTCTGCCATGCCTGGAGCGTATTAAATTAGCCAAAAGGATAATTGCCACGATATTAATTAAAACAACATTGCCCAAATTTGTATGATGGGGTATGCCGGGCCAACCCCTTGCTCCGCCAAAATATTGTACGTTATCAAGTATTAGCCTTATGGCCTCCCCGAAACCCAACGTAGCAATACAAAAATAGTCTCCTTTTAAATTCAGTGTCAGCCTGCCGATAAATGCACTGACAATTGCCGCTGCAAGCCCGCCAATCAATAAAGACGGTATAAAAGGCAATCCGAATTTAATGGTCATTGATGCGGCAGTATAGCCCCCTATGGCCATAAATCCTGCGTGCCCGAATGAAAACATTCCGGTGAAACCCGTTAGAAGGGACAGACCCAATACCGACATAAGGTTTATACCTGCCAGTATCAGTATTCCTTTTAAATATACTATATCCATATAAATCCCTCCTAAGCCTTATCTTCTGTAACTTTGCCCATAAGTCCGCTGGGTTTTACAACCAGCACACCAATAAGCAATACAAATGCAATTAAATCCCTATATTGTGAGGATAGGTATCCGGAAGTAAATGTTTCTATTATTCCCAACAAGATTGAGCCGATTACGGCACCCGGCAAGCTCCCCAAGCCTCCGAAAACTGCGGCAATAAATGATTTATTTGTTATAATACCTATTTGAGGGTATACAGTATATCTCATGCCGAACAGCACACCTGCAATCCCTGCAAAAAAGCCTCCCAAGGCAAATACTACTATATACACGATTTCTGTGTTTATACCCATCAATGCACTTGCTTTAGCACTATAGGATGTGGCCTGAATTGCTTTTCCCATTTTAGTATAGTCAATAAAAAATACCAAAAGTGCCAAACAAACCGCCGATATAATAAACATGGCAAAATCAATTCTCCCCAAAGATATGCTGCCTATATGTATCGGAGTTCTTGATAAAATTGCGGGATAATTCTTAAACGTCGGCCCTATAAGCGCCAGTACTATGTTCTCTAAGAATATGGAAGCTCCCATAGCGGAAATAATGAAATACAAGAAGGGTGCCTTCCTCTCCCTTAGCGGACTATATGCCCCTCTTTCTATTAGAACAGCGAGCAAACAAGTAGAAAGGGCAGCAGATACAAACGCTACCGGGAATGGTAAACCGAACTTAGTAAGATAATAGTATCCGAAATAAGCACCTGTCATTATGACACCGCCATGTGCAAAATTACTGAAATTCATTATACTGTAAACAAGTGAATATCCTACGGCCATTAGAGCATAGACGCTGCCTATAGATAGCCCGTTTATCAATTGCTGCAAAAATTGCGACACAAACTTCACCCCTAACTATAAAAATAGCATAAAAGGAGAGAAGCTCTCCTTTTACGCATATACTATAACCTTTCTAATCCAATTGAGCAGAATATTTCTGCATGAACTTATAGCCGTCGCCCTCAATCATGATAACAGCTGCTTCTTTGCCTTCCGGGTTATGAGTATCTTTACCTATTTTTATTCTTCCGGTTACACCCACTACATCAACAGTTTCAAGTGCTTGCGCAATTTTAACTGAATCCGGTTCCCCGGCTTTCTCTAACGCATCTAAGAATACGATCATAGCGTCGTGTGCAAGGTATCCGTTTAATTCCATTTCCTTGCCGTATTTATTTCTATATCTGCTCTTTAAGTCCTGAACTTCAGGATCATCAAAATCAACGTGATTAACTATAAAGCTTCCCTGTACAGCATCCTTCGCCATGGTGAACAATTGCTCTGATGGCACACCATCTCCGCCCATAAGAGGAGCGTCTATACCTAATTCTCTGGCTTGATTGGCTATAAGTGAAAATTCTTTAAAGAATATGGGAAGGAAAAGTACTTCCGGTCCCGCTTCTTTAATCGAGCTGAGCTGAGGTCTGAAATCTACGTCTCCAAACTTAAATGCTTCTCTGGCAACTATTTGACCACCTTTACCTGTAAAGAATTCTTCGAAGAATTCTGTTAAACCTTGTGAATAATCGTCGGCAACGTCATATAAAACAGCTGCTTTTGTAAAGCCCAGTACATCTGCCGCATATCCGGCTGCAACCGCACCCTGATACGGGTCGATAAAGCATACTCTGAAATTATAAGGTTTTACTTTGCCGTCAAGAACTGTAACTTTTGGATTTGTTGCTACTGTTGCAATATCAGGAACTTTAGCTTCTTCCAATACGGGAGCAATGGGTATAGCATTACCGCTGGCGTTGGGTCCGATTATTGAAACTACCTTATCCTGACCCGTTAACCTTTTTGCAACGTTAACCGCTTCCTGTGGATCCCCCTTGGTATCATAGCCTATGGCTTCTAATTTTTTACCGTCAAGGACTCCGCCTTTTTCATTGATTTCCTCAATAAGCAATTTTACCATGTTAAACTCACATTGTCCAAATACTGCCTGGTCACCTGTTAAGGATCCCATCCAGCCGATTTTTATGATATCTGACTCCGGTGCTTCGCCTCCCGTCTCAGCGGGTTTTGAACAGCCTGTCAACCCCATTGATGCAATAAGCGTAAAAACAAGCAGCAAGGTTAATGCTCTTTTCAATGTTCTTCCTCCTCCATTTTTGTTTTTTATTCAAAACTATAAAGGTTTGCATGAAGGATAATTAAATATGTACGCCTTTTATAGGTTTTGACATATTAATTATAAACACCACATTCAAATATAATCATATATACTCAAAAATAATCGCAAATATCTGAATATTCTTTTACTTTATACGAAAAATTTTAGTAGGAATTTTCACATAAGAATAGTAGGCCCTCAAAGAACTTATTTATATTAACTTTGCCCCCGGATATTTTTTTCCCCCTTATACGATCCATTTCCGCCTTGACGTTCTCAAAATCAAACAAAGTATTTGAATATTGTTGAAAAGTATCCGCATAGTAATCTTCTATACCTGCATTTGCAATGTTTATTAGACCTTCCTTTATGGACCTGCGTATCCTTTGCTTTACTATTTTAGGATTCTCCCCTAAACTTTCACATATTTTTTCGATGCAGGATTCTTGGTAGCATTTTTTGTTTTGAATTATGTACTCACCTATTGCTATGATGTCATTTGTGCCTTTTATTCCCAACATACCCAACGCACTTAATATATATTTCATCCTTTTTATCATGTCTGGGCTGCCATCTTTGATATTGCCCTCATACTTTACTACTTTTCGGATATCACTCAGTATTCTTTCCATCCGAACCTTTTCCGCAACCTTATTTACGACTTTTTCCACTTCTATATTATTCAAAGGTTTTGAAATAAAAAACTCAATTCCTGAATAATAAGAATCGGTTATAAGATCCTTATCCGAAACTTGAGATATCATTATAAAGCTGATTTCAGGCTTTACGGATTTAAT
>CAYXAT010000086.1:0-3739 GCA_964462065.1 uncultured Clostridiaceae bacterium
GCAACTTTTACAATTCTATGACATCTAAAGAATAGTGTTGCCCCTAAGCAATAATAAATATATACTTAAATAAGGAAACTGAGTATAAAAATATGACGATTTTTGGCGGCTCTTAGTTCCAATAATTACATATTTATAGGTTGACAACTATTGCCCAAATGTAAATGTCAACGACATACAAATAATATCATTTTTGAGGGAAAACATACTTGAACACAGGATACGCCTGCCGGGTCGGCATGGAACCGACAATTTTTTATAATTATATAAAAATAAATAATTGAAGGAGGATAAAAATGAAAAAGAAAAGGTGCTTTGCTTTATTAATAGTGTTAACACTTATTGCTGCTTCCGTCATACCAACTGCAGTTTTTGCCGATACCATAAGCAAAGAGGCAAAAGCATGCAAGGAACTTGGAATACTTATCGGTAAAGATATTTCCACCGGTGTCACATCGGAATATCTGACCGAAACCCCCACCAGAATACAAGCCCTTATAATATTTTTGCGAATACAGGGATTGGATGACGAGGCTCTTACATATGATTGGGATAAAAATTTTGATGATGCTGAAAGCTACGATTGGGTTGTGGGACGTAACTATTTGGGTTATGCCAAAGAAAACCCTGACTTGGGCTGGATAGGCAGCACCGACGGAAAATTTTATCCCAACAACACCATAGACAGCAAGGCCTTTTATAAAGTTATGCTGGAAAGTCTGGGATACAACCAGGATGTTGATTTTGATTACAGCGAAACCCTTGATTTCGCCCAGTCCATTGGCCTGTTATCCAATACAAAAACTATGGAGAAACTTAAGGATTTCACAATTGACCACGTAGCAAAAGCCATATATGCCACCCTTGAAACCAAACCAAAGGATGAAAAGAAAAACCTGATAACTTTAATGATAGAGAAAGGCATAATAGATGAAAATAAAGCGGCAAAAGCCGGGTTTATAATTGAAGCGGAGGAAGTAAAGGTTTTATCCTTCGAAAGATTATCCAACAATAGATTCGCCCTCACCCTTGATGAAGAAATCTCTCTAGATAAAGATGATATAAGCATAACCCCTGAAAACGGAAAAAAAGATATTTCCATAGAATCCATCGAAACAAGCGGTAATAAGATTTACATAACCACCGCATTCATGGCAGCTTTTGAAGCCTATGATTTAACTGTTAATATGGATACCCCCGTAGACGGAATGGCAATAAAAAAATACAGTAAAAAATTTGTGGCGCTTCCGCGGGATACGAAAAAACCTACAGCAACGGCGGAAATATTAAGCAACAACGTTGTGCAAGTAACGTTTGACGAAGAAGTGGACAAGTCCACCGCCGAAGATATTAGCAATTACGTAATCCAAAATGACTTGGATGTGTATGAAGCGGAGCTTGATTATACGGGAAAGGTTGTAACTTTGACCACAGCCCCTCACAGAGAGGGGAAAAGATACTGGCTTGAAATACGTTATGTTACAGATCTTTCCGGCAACGCCATGGAGTTTTATGAGAAGTCCTATATAGCCCAACCCAAGGATACTACAAAGCCTTCAATAATAACTATACAATCGGAAAGCAACAAAATGCTGTTAATTACATTTAGCGAACCTCTAAACAAAATAACTGCTGAACGTACAGAAAACTATATAGTTAACAATGATGCTTTTTCCGTTGAAGAAGCGATATTAGATGAAACCGGAAAAACAGTTACCCTTTACACCGGCACTCAGAACCCGGACAGTGTATACAGAATTACCGTTAAAAACATTGCGGATTTGGCAGGCAATGTGATGCATGAGGCAACAAAAAGCTTCAGAGGCGCAGCCGGAAGCAGCTCGAAATTTGATGCTTCCGCAACTGTAATTTCCAACAGTGAAGTCGAAGTAGTATTTTCTCGAAAGGTTGATAAAGACTCCGCCGAGGATGTATCCAATTACAATATTGACAAGGATCTTGATGTTTTGGAAGCATTTTTAGCCGAGGACGAAAAAACCTTAACCTTAATTACCTCCGATCAGGCTAACGGCACCAAATATATGTTGGAATTAAGCAATATATATGATAATTTCGGCAGCATGTTAAGTTATTCCAAAACATATTTTATAGGAATATCAAAAGATACCACTCCCCTCAGCTATACAGTAAAGAGCGGCGAGAATAAAATAATACTTACATTTAATAAACGAGTGGAAAAAGAAAGTGCGGAGAATGAATTTAACTATATCTTAGACAGCAGTTTGGGGTATGCCGCCACAGCCACATTAGATAAAACAGGCAAGGTAGTTACCCTTTTAACCAAAGCCCACGAGCACGGAAAAGTATATACAATAAAAGTAGAAAATGTTATGGACTTAGCCGGTGCAACTATAAAAGCAACAGATAAAACCGCCAAGCGTACCTTTGTAGGATACGGTGATATAAGCCAAAAATCTTTGAACTTGGATGCCGTAAACGCTTTTGATATGTCATCTATAGACTTGTATTTTGATAATACCCTTACCGATGATGAGCTGAAAGATTTGGAGGCGACTATAATCACTGAAAACGAAGAAACCTTTAAAAAGCCTGAGGGATTGGACTATCAGAAATACTTTTCTGCAGATAAAGCAACGGTACGACTTCAGTTTAAGACGGATGCATCCAAAACCCCTGAAATTTTTAAAAGTGGCAAACGATACGAAGTGAGAGTCTCAAATATCGACAGGTTGGATGAAGATTCCTATTCAAATATAAAGAGTTTCCCCGGCACAAACCAAGCCAATGAACCGCCATATATTCATGATGTATATGCAATAAACAGCACCGCAATAGAGATAGAATTTTCAAAACCCGTTAAAGGTATAACTGCAAATCAATTCAGTATCAATGGAGTCAATATAACGGGGACATCAGTATCAGCGGATGAAATAACTTCGACGGCATTGCTATATCTAAGTAACAACAATGCACTAAAAGACAGCACAACCTATAAGCTGACAATAAAAAGTGGTGTTAAAGATGCCGCAGGGTATAGCTCCATACCTTCTAACCAAAGTACTGCAGAGTTTACAGGAACCTCCTATAAAAATGATCCGCCCCAAGTGGAGAACATCCAAGCTTTAAATAAATACACTTTTGCCGTTGAATTTGACGAACCCATAGCTTTGCCTGCCTCGTCGGGCTTTACAATAAAAAGAACAACCTCCGGCGGCAGCTCAATAACGGTATCGGAAGTCGTACTGTCAGCAGATAAACAGACAGCTACCGTATACCTGAATTCGGCAAACAGCTCTATATCGGAAGACTATGATTATGAAATAACACTGAGCACAAATATAAAAGACTTGCAGGGATTGTCTGTAGAATCAAGCAGCAGAAAAATTGAACTAAGCGGCTCGGATATCGAATTGCCCCAATTTGAAATACTGACGGGAACGGTGGGTTCGGACAGGAAGACCATAACCCTTATAACTTCCAACCCTATTAAAAACACAAGTATAAGCATGGATTGCTTTGACATAACCGGAGGAAACTACGGCAAAAGCTCCTCAGATAAAGTTGTAGTAAAAGACAGAACCATAACTATAATACTTCGAAATGAATTAAAGGATAATTCCGATATAACGGTTAAGCTTACAAACACCGGCAAATCTACAATTAAGGATTTGAACAATCAAAAACTTGATTCGGAAGATTTGGAACTGTCGGTGTATTAGTATTTATACCGATATTGTCATTCTGAGCGATAGCGAAG
>CAYXAT010000086.1:3839-7367 GCA_964462065.1 uncultured Clostridiaceae bacterium
TGGACAACTCTGTCCACCCCTATCTTATTATTTTGATTCACCTCATTTGTAACGATTGCCTGTCGAAAATATTATCATATAGTTTACATAACTTTTCCTCCATTGCTGCAAAAGCCCATTACAAACCCTTTACACTTTGTTACAGTTCAATTACGCCGGAAGGTATTTTAAATGCGACGTAGAATTATGTTAACTGTCAAAAGATTTTCTATGTAATTTTTGAAAGGAGGTGTAGCGTGTTTAAGCAAAATCAAAAGACAAAGAAAATATCAAAATCACAATTTATACAACATAAGGAGGAAAAAAACAACATGAGTAAAAAAGTTTTAGCGTTAATGCTAGCAGTTGCTCTAGTATTCTCATCATTCACAGTTGTACTTGCTGACGAAGTTATCAGTGATGATGTTAAAGCATTAGCAGCAATAGGAATGCTGGTAGGAGACGGTAACGGCGTAACAGTAGAATATGCAAAAACAACACCGACAAGGCTTCAATCGGCAATTCTTTTCTTAAGATTGAAAGGTCTTGAAAATGAAGCATTAGAGTTTGACGGCGAAGATAACTTCAAAGACGCAAAGGATTATGCATGGGCGGAAGGCGAAAACTTAATGGCCTACCTGAAAGCACATCCCGAATTAGGTTGGATTGGCGCAGAAGGAAACTTTATGCCTAATGACAAAATCAACGAACAATCCTATTACAAGGTACTCCTTGAAGCATTAGGATACAAACAAAACACAGGAACAGTAGTTGGCGACTTTGACTTTGCAGAAGTATTTGAATTTGCAAAATCAATCGGACTGGAACCTGAAGAACTAGAATTTTTCACCATAGATGATTTAGCAAACGCGACTGTAGATGCTTTACAACACGCTTCAAAAGACGGCAAGCTTCTTATAGAGGTTTTAATCGAAAACGGTAAAATCGATAAAGATGTTGCAATCTCCAACGGTTTGTATGAAGAAGCAATAGCAGCAAATGTAAAATCTGCTAAAGCTATCGGTAACGCAGCAGTAGAAGTTGAATTTGAAGAAGAAGTAGAAGCAAGATTTGCAGAAAAAGTAGCAAACTATGAAATTGCAGGTCTTGATGTAGTAGCAGCACAATCAGTATCAGGCAAAGTAGTAAGACTTGAAACATCTGCACAATCCGCAGGTAAAGTTTACACTTTAGTTGTTGGAGAATCAGAAGTTGAATTCGCAGGCGTTGCAAAAGCGTCAGGCGGTCCTGAATTAACAAAAGCAATAAGCGAAGATGTTGAAGAAGTAGTTCTTACTTTCAATAGAAATATTGACTTTGAAGTAGGCTCCGATGTAGAAAATTACACTATAGCAAAAGTAGAAGTTTTAAAAGCAGAAGTTGATGGCGATAAAGTTACATTAACTACAGAAGGCTTAAAAGACAAAACAAGCTATACAATCAAAGTAACTAATATGAAATCAACTGATGGTGTAGTACGAAAGTCCACCTCATCCTCTTTCAAAACAAAAGTAGACAAATCCGCTCCGAGAATTGATTCGGAGAAAACAAAGGCTGAAACTAACCAAAGAATAATGGTTTATTTCAACGAAGAAGTTACAAAAGAATCTGCTGAAGATTTAGCAAATTATGAAATCGCTGAAAACAAAAAAGACGGCAGCGAATTAGAAATACTGAATGTAATTTGGGATGAAGATGATAAGGACAATGTAGAGATCGTTACAGAAGCCCAAACTTACAGAACAAACTATAAGCTATCCGTAAGCAATATCGCAGATCAAAGAAAAGTTGCTAACGTTATGGCAAGACCGGCTGTTTTCACATTTGCAGGTGTTAAAGAAGATGTTAAAGCTCCGGTTCTTCAGAATGTGGCTGTTTATGCAAGAAACCTTCTTATAGTAAGTTTCGAAGATGATAGCAGACTTGATGAAGAAAGCGCATTAGACGTAACCAACTACACTCTTACTGAAGGCAAAAACTACTTGGATGTAGAGGATGTAGTAAAACTTTCATCCAAAAAGTTCCTTGTTACAGTAGAGGATATGGAAGCCGGAAGATCACATACTCTAAAGGTTGCTGAAGTTCTTGATGAATTTGGCAATGCAATGCCGGAGAGAGCAAAATCCTTTACTCCTAACAAAACCGATTTTGCATCAGCTACTTTTAATGAAGGTAATGTAAAGTTTAATAACAAAAACACTATAGTGCTGACATTTGATAAAGAGTTGGATAAAAAGACAGCAGAAAGCATATCCAATTACAGCATAAATAATGATATCGGCGCTCCCACAAAAGCTAAGTATGATGCTGATAACAAAACAGTAACATTAACTGTTAATGATCTTACACAGGGAGTAGAATATAAGATTACAGTAGACGGTGTTAAGGACCTTGCAGGAAATGTTATAAAAGTTACTACAGGAAAATTAAAAGCTAATCCGGCACCGGGCAGCGAATGGGATAAAGATGCACCTGAATTAGATAATGTTTATGCAGTAGACAAAAATGTATTAGCATTGGAATTTGATAAAGAAGTAAAATACGATGCAGGTACTAAATTAGAGATCTCCTGGACTGATTCTGATGAAGTAAAACAGACAGAGGAATTAGATGCAAAAGCATATACAAATGACAATACAGTTGTAGAATTCTCGAAAAAAGGCTTTGCATTTAATGCAGAAATCACTTATAAAGTAGAAGGCCTCAATGATGGCAAGGAAATTAAGGATTTAGCAGGAAACGCATTTGTAATGGAAGAAGACGTAACATTTGACGGTTCTGATGCTGAGCATGATGCGGTATACGTTGAATCTTTCGAACAAGTGAACGGCGGAACCTTTGAAGTAACAATGTCAAGAAATATTAAATTCAATGGTGATGTTACTCCTGATGAAAATGGCGTATTAGTTGTTGAAGCAGCTAACGGAAAAGAATTTAATGTAAAAATTAAAGACAACACAGTAAAATTTGTTGGCGAAATTAAATATGATACAGAATATGAATTCAACCTTAATGACTTCATAGCAGACGAACATGATCTAGGTGTTGAAAACTATGATGAAGATACTAAAACTGTTCTCGTAGGAGAATATGACGATGATGATGAACCGTATTTGATAGACGTAGTAGCTATTGACAGATTCCATGTTGAAGTAGAATTCAGCGAAGATATAGCATTAGCACCAGAAGGAGCATTCACAATCAAAAACTTGGACGTAGACAAAGACAGAATTACAGTATTGGCTGCTGTAAGAGATGGTTCCAAAGTAAAACTTACTTTGAACAACCCGTTAGAAGGCAGATACGAATATGAATTATCATTGCTTAAAGGCGTAAAAGACTATGCCGGTAAAGAAGCTGAAAAAGACGTATTTGTATTCGACGGCACGGACTTAGCACCTCTTAACTAAAAAGAGATGTTATAAGCTAAAAATGCCGATATTACAGCGGGTATAGAAAACTTTATAAAAAAGTATGAAGCATTAACACGCAACACCACATATTTCAATATACGAATCAGCTGAATACGGCATTTTAAACCCGGTGGGA
>CAYXAT010000087.1:0-7344 GCA_964462065.1 uncultured Clostridiaceae bacterium
CTTCGTCTGCGTTTTTGACTCCCATAGGCCACCAGTCCAATATGTTAGTTATGGGGCCCGGCGGCTACAAGTTCACTGATTATTGGAAACTGGGTTTGCCATTATGTATATTGGTTCTTTCTATAGGTACACCGCTTATACTATATTTTTGGAAGTTTTAATATTTGATAATCATATTTTATTTAGATATTCGGAATAACCATCCTTTGCCATATCATCTTTAGGTACGAAGCGTATTGCAGCAGAATTTATACAGTATCTTAAACCTGTTGGTGGAGGCCCATCATTAAAAACATGCCCCAAATGAGAATCTGAAGACTTGCTCCTAACTTCGGTACGCACCATAAAATGACTGAGGTCTTGTTTCTCATTAATATTGCCTTGTATCAGCGGCTTGCTGAAACTTGGCCAGCCACAGCCGGATTCGAATTTATCCTTTGATGAAAAAAGCGGCTCCCCTGATATTATATCTACATATATTCCTTCTTTATAGTTATCCCAGTATTCATTGTCAAAAGGCCTTTCTGTCCCGTTTTCCTGAGTTACTTTATATTGTAATTCCGAAAGCATTTCTTTTAGTTTCGTTTTATCTTTTTGATTCATAAGGCTCCTCCCAAGATTAATTTTATATTTCAATGTAATTATTATATAATATAAACAAATATATTCAATAAAACATGCTATCAAATAAAAAGCAGTGTAGCCATATTTGAGGAATATTTATGAAAATATGCACAAAAGATGATATGATTAAATAAAATCAAAATACTTAAAAAAATGAGGTGTCTTGCATGTTCAGAGAAATGAGAAGAAGAAAACAATTGTTACAAGAGGAAGATTCGATACGCATTTTAAAAACTTGTACTGCAGGTGTATTAGGTGTTAATGGAGACGATGGTTATCCCTATACAGTACCCATGAGTTATGCTTACGTAGATGGGAAAATATTTATGCATAGTGCAAAAGAGGGACATAAAATTGATGGCATAAAGAAGAGCAATAAAGTAACTTTTACAGTTATAGAAAAAGATGAAGTAATACAAAAGACTTTTACAACACATTATCGCAGTGTTTCAGTTTTCGGGAGGGCAAGACTACTCGTTGACGATAAAGAAAAAAGAAATGCAATGGAAAAGATAGCGGACAAGTATTCACCGGATTATATTAAAGAGTCTCATGTTGAAATTGAAAAGGAATGGGACAGATTTTGTTTAATAGAAATAAGAATTGAACATATGACCGGCAAGGCGGCTATAGAAATCATAAACAATGATTGAATAAAATAACTGATTAGGTTTAAATATAACTCATTTAAAATGCAAGAAAAAGGAGGGCTTATATGGAAGTGCAACAAAAAGTATATGATAAACTAACTAGTATGGGTATTAAATATGATATTATTGAACACCCACCGGTATACACCATTGAAGAGATGGAGAGGCTGGACATAACCGATAAAGCAGAGGTATGCAAAAATTTGTTTGTCAGAGATGCTAAAGGGAAAAAGCATTTTTTAATAGTATTAAGCAAAGATAAAAAGGCGGACCTTGCAAAGCTTGCGGTCCAAATAGGCAGTACAAAACTTAGTTTTGCATCTGATGAAAGGCTTGATAAATATTTAGGCCTAAAAAAGGGTGCGGTATCACCTTTGGGTATTATAAACGACATAGGAAAAGCTGTAGAGGTTGTTTTTGATAAAGAACTTATAGGAAAAACTAACCTGGGAGTACATCCAAATGATAATACTGCAACCGTGGTGATGTCTTATGATGATTTAAAAAAATTAATAGCCGAAAACGGCAACAGAATAATTTATGTTAATGTTTGATGTAGGTGGGAGTATATTGAAATATGAATGGTTTGATGAATATTGCCTTTCGAAGAAAGGTGCCTCAAAGGATTTTAAAATAGAATGGGAGGCAACAAGATACCTTATAGGCGGCAAAATGTTTGCTATGGCAGGCGGTGATAAATATAATAAAAAGATTCTTACTCTGAAATGTGAACCGGCTTTTGGTGAACTTTTAAGGGTAGAATACCCCCATATTGTGCCGGGATATTATATGAATAAAGAACATTGGAATTCAGTTTACTTAGAAGGTGATGTACCTGACGATGTGCTGAAACAAATGATAGATATGTCATATAATCTGGTATTGAACAGCCTTAGCAAAAAAATGATTAAGGAGATTATTGGTAACTAAATCTTACTTAGATATAACATTAAGGAACAGGTAATTTCTTGGGAAGTTATTGATTCATATATAGTTGGATAATATAAAATAAAAGACTGGAGGGTAATAATTGATGTATAAAATACTTGCGATTAACCCGGGTTCTACATCAACAAAAATTGCATTGTATGAAGGAGAGGATAGAGTACTTTCAGAAACAATAAATCACCCGGCTGAAGAACTGAATAAGTTTGACAGAGTTATAGATCAATATGGGTATAGAAAAGATGAGATACTAAAGCTTTTAAAAGAAAAGAATATAAAAACAGAGGAACTGTCGGCTGTTGTTGGAAGAGGTGGAATGCTTCCACCGGTGGAGGCGGGGGCTTATAGAATAAATAAAGAAATGCTAAATAGGCTTAAAACTAACCCTGTAATTGAACATGCATCAAATTTGGGCGCACCGATTGCATACGAGATAGCCAAACCTTTAGGAATTTTATCCTGCATATATGATCCCGTAACTGTAGACCAATTGAATAGTATAGCTCGGATAACTGGTATACCTGAAGTGAAAAGAGTAAGCTTTAATCATGTTTTGAACTCAAGGGCTACGGCAATGAAAGCGGCGGAAAAGCTGGGTAAAAAGTATGAAGATGTTAATTTTGTAGTTGCCCATATAGGCGGGGGGATTTCCGTTGCAATTCATAGCCATGGAAGGTTAATTGATATGCTTGCAGATGATGAAGGGCCTTTTGCACCGGAAAGAGCGGGAAGAATACCGGGCAAGGAACTGATAAATATTTGTTTTTCGGGAAATTACGATAAAAAAGAAGTGACAAGAAAAATGAGGGGCAACGCGGGACTAAAAGCACATTTAGGTACTCATGACGCAATGGAAGTTGAAAGAATGATAGCTGAAGGAGATAATAATGCAAAGCTGATTTATGAGGCAATGGCTTATCAAATTGCTAAAGGCATAGGTGAATTGGCAACAGTTGTAAATGGTAATGTTGATGCCATAGTTTTAACAGGAGGAATTGCACATTCAAAGATGATGACTGATTGGATATCTGAAAGAGTCAAATTTATTGCGCCGGTATTGATAATGGCGGGAGAGAACGAAATGGAGGCTTTGGCTTACGGGGCTTTAAGAGTTTTAAACGGCAAGGAGATAGCGAGAGATTATAAGGAGGAATAGATAGTGGCTGTAATAGAATTTGATGTAAGCATAACACCTAAAAATACCTTTAACATATTAAGCAATGAAATCGGTGCAGAACTCGTATACGAAGAAACCAAGAGCTTCGAAAAAGAAAAAGAACTAGTTATTTTAGTTTTTGAAAAATATTATTTCAGAGCCGAGAACAGGGCTTCTTTAACAATTATAGCGGATAATATTGATGGTGTTACATCGGTAAGAGTTATCGCCGCGGGGAGTTCAAAAGGCTTGATTTTTAATTTTGATTGGGGTGCGGCCGATAATTTTGCAGAGAGCGTGAGGAAGATATTAGATCAATACATTATATAAAAAGTGTTATTGACAAATGAGAAGAAAGTAGTTAGAATTCTTATTGTATGAATTCTAACTACTTTTTATTTGAATAAAAAACCGATTTGTTGTTTGGAGGTTATTATGAGAGAAGAGAAACTAAAAGAACTTTTTAATTATATGTACGAGTTTATGCCTTTGTATCATCAAACCATGGGGAGTATTTACAGAAAAGACTATGACATTGAGCCTAAGTTAAATAAAAATCAGCAAAGGGCTATATTTATTATTAAAAAGCACAACAGAATTTCACCTACAAATTTGGGAAAATGTCTTGATATGCAAAAAGGGAGTTTAACCTCTCTCATTGATTCATTGGAAAACTACGGGTTTGTAGAAAGAACGGATGACCGGGACGATAGAAGGAGACAATGGGTACACATTACACCCAAGGGAGAAAAGTATATAGCTATACTTATGGAAAAGTTTAAAAAGGAATTCATATTGTTATTTGATAAAGTAGATACTGAAGAGATATCAAAAGTTATAAATAATTTTGAAGATATAAAGAAAGTCTTGGAAGAAATAAAATTGACGGGAGAAGTGTTATGCAAGTAGTAGAAAGAGAAAAATTATTAGGAGAAAGCGAGATTTCCAAACTTTTATTAAAGTTTTCCATACCCGCCATAGTGGGTATGTTGGTAAATGCGTTATACAATGTAGTTGATATGATATTTATCGGAAAAGGAGTAGGACCCTTGGGAATAGCCGGGGTTAGAATCGGTTTTCCTATAATAGTTGTTAATATGGCGTTTTCCATGTTATTTGGAATAGGTGCAAACTCTCTTATTTCCATAAGGTTGGGAGAGAAAAAGAAGGACGAAGCAGAGCTTATAATGGCAAATGCAATGGTTATCATGTTGATAACTGCAACAATCCTATCCATTCTCGGTCTGGCTTTGTTGACACCGCTCCTTAAACTGTTTGGCGCAAGTGAGGCCGTATTACCCTATGCCCAGGATTATCTAAGTATAATACTATACGGTGCGGTTTTCCAGGTAATAGGGATGGGTATGAACAACTTTATAAGGGGAGAAGGTAACCCGAGGATGGCGATGGTTACAATGCTCATAGGCGCTATTTTGAATACAATTTTAGACCCGATTTTTATTTTTGTTTTCAATTGGGGTATTAAAGGAGCGGCTTATGCAACGATTCTTTCTATAGCAATATCATCCTCATGGGTGCTTTATTACTTCATATTTGGCAACAGTTTATTAAAAGTAAGGAAAGCTTATCTAAAAATTAGATTAAATATAATTAAAAACATAATTGCAATAGGGCTGGCACCATTCTCCATGCAGCTGGCAGGGAGTGTCTTAGTTGTCCTTATGAATAATAATCTCAGTCGTTACGGCGGAGATATAGCAGTTTCGGGTATGGCGATTATTAATAATGTAGCGATGATGTTTATGATGACCGTTTTTGGTATAAATCAAGGGGCGCAGCCTATAATAGGGTATAATTATGGTGCAAAAAAGTATGATAGAGTGAAGAAAACTTTAAAAATAGCAATAGGGGCGGCAACTACTGTTGTTATAATAGGTTTTTTATTAACAAGATTTTTCCCAAGACAGATAATCGGAATTTTTACTGATGACGTAGGTTTAATTGAGTTCGGAGCTACCGGATTAAAAAGATTTTTGATATTTATGCCCATTATCGGTTTTCAGGTAGTAAGTTCAGCATATTTTCAGGCTGTAGGTAAGCCCAAGCATTCAATGTTCTTAAGCTTATCAAGGCAAGTGCTTATATTGATTCCTTTAGTGCTTATATTGCCCAAGTTTATGGGTCTAAACGGCTTGTTAACAGCGGGTCCCGTTGCAGATTTAACATCATCTATTTTGACCGCTGTTTTTTTAGGAATAGAAATGCGAACTTTGGATAATCAGCATAAACAAAATGGTCGGTTAGAACCTTGTCTGTCTGATGCCCATTGCGATAGTAATTGACAATAGCATGTATGGATAATATAATGTTGGATAATAATAACTTAATATAAAACAACAGTGAAGGGAAGAGTATTTACGGGTTTTGTATATAGAGAGCTGCTGCCGGTGAGATTGCAGCACAAGCCCGTATCGAAAAACGTCCCGGAGTTTCTGACCGAAATCAAATTGGGAGTAGGGAAGGACGGTTCCTATCCGTTATGGGAAAAGCAGGCTGCATCGGCAAATAGGGTGGTACCGCGGAATATGACTTTCGTCCCTTCAAATAGGAACGAGAGTTTTTTACTTTTTTGTATCAAGCAAGTATTAAAAATTCGGGGAGGTTGCATTAAATGAAAACTATATATGTAAAGGAATTATACAAAGACCCTCAAAAACATTCGGGCAATACCGTCCTTGTGGCGGGTTGGATTCGAACCTTAAGGGTATCAAAAAATTTTGGATTTATAGAAATAAACGACGGCAGCTTTTTTAAGAATGTGCAGGTAGTTTTCGATGAGGGGCTTGAAAACTTTAAGGAGATTTCCAGGCTCAATATAAGTTCATCCATATATGTAGAGGGAAAGCTGGAATTAACACCTGAAGCAAAGCAACCATTTGAGATAAAGGCTAAAAAAATAGTCGTAGAAGGTGCATCTACGCCTGATTATCCTTTGCAAAAAAAGAGACATACATTAGAGTATTTAAGAAGCATTGCACACTTAAGGCCGAGAAGCAATACCTTTTCTGCTGTTTTTAGGGTAAGGTCTTTAGCGGCATTTGCATTGCATAAGTTTTTCAACGAAAGAGGTTTTATCTATGCCCATACTCCTATAATAACAGGGAGCGATGCCGAAGGCGCCGGGGAAATGTTCAGGGTTACAACTCTTGATTTGAATAATGTTCCAAAGGATGATAAAGGTAATATCGATATTAAAAAAGATTTTTTCGGGAAAGAAACAAATCTGACGGTAAGCGGTCAGCTGGAAGCGGAAAGCTTTGCATTGGCGTTTAGAGACACCTATACATTCGGTCCCACCTTTAGAGCAGAGAATTCCAATACGGCAAGACATGCTGCTGAGTTTTGGATGATAGAGCCTGAGATAGCTTTTGCGGATTTGGATGATAACATGGCATTGGCTGAAGATATGCTGAAATATGTTATCAATTATATACTGGAAGTCGCTCCCGAAGAAATGGCTTTCTTTAATCAATTTATTGATAACACATTGTTGGAAAGATTAAATAATATTGTTAATTCGGAATTCGCAAGAATAACCTATACGGAAGCCGTAGATTTGCTTAAAAAGTCCGGTAAGGAATTTGAATATCCTGTAGAATGGGGTATAGATCTTCAAACAGAACATGAAAGGTTTATTACCGAACAGATTTTTAAAAAGCCTGTGTTTGTTACGGGTTATCCCAAGGAAATAAAGGCATTTTATATGAGACTGAACGATGATAACAAAACCGTAGCTGCGATGGATTTATTGGTGCCGGGTGTTGGGGAAATTGTTGGCGGCAGTCAAAGAGAAGAAAGATATGATGTTTTGGTAAGAAGAATAGGTGAAATGGGTCTTAATAGAGAAGACTATTGGTGGTATCTGGAACTTCGCAAATACGGAGGAACCAAACATGCAGGCTTCGGTTTGGGCTTTGAAAGAATGATAATGTATCTAACAGGAATGGG
>CAYXAT010000088.1:0-7276 GCA_964462065.1 uncultured Clostridiaceae bacterium
ATTTAAACTAATTTGATTTTGAAACTTCCTGCTCTTTATCCTTACCAAATATAATGGGATATCCTTCAATTGAGAGAACAATTGCAAGGATAAACAGTAACACCGGGAACACCACCAGAATGTAGTTTCCTTTTGCAAGGTTGGCTTGTATTAATTGAACCAAAGCAGTAAGTGTTACCGCCAGCATGAAGATCATCGGCAATGTAAGCATATGGTAGTTCTTTCCGGTTTTCTTCAACCAGACAGCTATTGCCAACAATGATAACGATGCCAAAAGCTGATTTGCGGATCCGAATATAGGCCAGATTCTTGCAAATCCGCCGACTGCCAGCCAGCCGCCGATTACAACTGTTATACCCGTGGACACATACATGTTTGTAAGAGGATTTTGTTTTTCCTTCTCAGGATTATCGAAGAACTCCTGGAATATAAATCTTGCCAACCTGGTCGCAGTATCCAAACTTGTCAAAGCAAATGCAGATACAGCCAATGCGGCAAAGGATTTGCCTATAGTAAAGGGAATGCCCACCCTTGTCATAAAAGATCCTACTCCGTTTGAGAATACGTTTGCTGGACCGCCCTTAAGCAGTTCTGTTAATTCTCCTCCGGAAATATAAGATGCGGTAATAAGGGCTATAACTGCTAAAACTCCCTCAATAAGCATTGCACCATAGCCTATAAGCTTTGTATCACCTTCGTTATCTACCTGTTTAGAAGATGTACCGGACCCGACCAAAGAGTGGAAACCGGAAATAGCTCCGCAGGCAACGGTTACAAACAGCATGGGGAACAGCCACTGCCCGTTTACATTAAAAGCTGTAACGGCAGGTAATTTAATAGATGGGTTATCAATTATGATTCCAACCACAGCCCCCAGTATCATTGCATATAGTAAAAACGAATTAAGGTAATCCCTCGGTTGCAGTAAAATCCATACAGGCGCCGTTGAAGCTACAAAGATATAAACACACATGATTGCTATCCACGCATTAACTGATAATGAAATTGGGAATAAAGTGCCTAAATATACACAGAAAAATAATATAGCTACTCCAACCACTGTTCCGACTTTTAATGAAACGCCCTTTCTATAAACCAAAACACCGAATGCAATCGCCAGGAAAATAAACATAACTGATGAGGACGCCGCTTCCGGTACTGTTGCAAAAGTACTTGCTACGATATTAGTAAATGCTGCGACAACTAATATAAGTGTCAGCCAGGCAAACACAGAGAATAACATCATGCCTTTTTTGCCCATGTTGGAATGAATTATTTCACCTATTGATTTACCTTTGTGCCTCACAGATGCATATAAGGAACCGTAGTCATGAACTCCTCCGACAAATATACTCCCGATAACTACCCAAAGTAACACAGGAACCCATCCGAAGATAGCAGCCTGAATAGGGCCGTTTATCGGGCCTGCACCTGCAATAGAAGCAAAATGGTGACCTAACAAAACGGATTTACTTGTAGGAACATAGTCAATCCCATCATTCAATTCATGGGCAGGTGTTTTTCTTGTGGGATCAACACCCCATTCCTTAGTAAGCCAAGCTCCGTAGGTTATATAAGCAACCACAAAGATGATGATACTTCCTCCAATCAACACTAAAGAACTCATAGATAAACCCCCTTTTTAAATTAAAATAAAACAACGTTTATAAGTTTAATTGGAGTTATAAATTATATAGATATGCTACCTCCTTTCCCTTTTTATTATAAGAAATCAAGCCGATTTTCAACGAAACCAATAAAAGTCGCACTTCGACCCAACCCTTATATCCAAAAGCAAAGCTCTTATTGTATTTAAACTTCGATACTGATTTTTTTATATGTTCTAAATCCCTCTCTGAAACATTCTCTGCAACCATAACACCGGTAACCATGCTTGACATATGTTCTTGGGAAGGATTTATAACCGTCCTTATAGATTTTATTAAATTATCCGTAAAATTATTATAATTATTATTGTCAAAGTTTTTATAATATTTCATCAAAACATATTCATTGTTTTCGAATGCATAAATAACCGCCTTTCTCACTAATAAGAACTTTTCATTCCTAAGAAAGAATTTCGCGTATAAATCATAGTTTAAACCATTTACATCATGATTCCTATGTATATCGAAGTTGTTCGTCAGTTTACTTTCAATTGTATTAATGTATTCTGCTATTTCCATCCTCGCAACCCCTAATAATTATGCATAATATGTTTATATTTTAATTTTAGCACCATTAGAAAACATAATCAATACTTATCTAAAATTATTGACTCTTGTCAATAACTAAAATATAATTTATACAGTGAAAGAATTTGGAAAAGAGGAACAGACATGAATAAAGAAACGTTTTCCAATATTAAAAAGAACATTAAACTATTCATACAAGGAGCTACCGATTTTGACAGAAAGTCAAAAGCATTATTAATAAAAGAATCCCATAACGAAATGGACGAGTTCCTACTCCTTTGTTTTGGGGATCTCCTGGGTATTCCAATACCTACGAGTTACTACACCCTTGAATTACTACCCTTGATTGCCGAAGACCTGGAAGGCTGGAACAATAGAATGTCCGGCAGGCTCAGTGTATGGCAGGAAAAATGGGCAGATTATGGTTTTGACGCGTAAAATCAAAAGAATTGTATATAAGTTTGTCTGAAGTTTAGACGAATATTTTGTGAGGTGTATTAGAGTGATAACATTTATAGGCGGCAAAGGCGGCGTTGGCAAAACGACCTGCAGCGCGGCTTATGCATTGAGATGTGCCAAAAGCGGGCTTAAAACGCTTTTGATTTCTACTGATCCGGCTCATTCCACATCGGATATTTTTGAAACGAATATAAATAGCGAAATAACAAATATACGACCCAATTTGGATGCTTTGGAGATAAGTGCTCAAAAAGAAAGTAAGACCTATATGGATAGGGTACGTCTGAGCCTAAAAAACGTTGTTAGTCCAATTATTATTGAACAAATTGAAAAACAAATTGATGCCGCAGCTATTTCCCCGGGTACAGAAGAAGCCGCTCTTTTTGATAAGATGATAGAAATAATCACGGAAAAAAATAAGGAATATGAAAGAATTGTATTTGATACTGCACCTACCGGTCATACTCTGAGACTATTATCCTTACCGGATCTTCTGGGCTCTTGGTTAAGTGCGCTTATGAGTAAAAGAAAGAAATCAATTGCTTTCATGTCTATGGCAAATCATAGCGGTTATGCGGAAAAGAAAGAGATAGAAAATGATCCTGTCATGCAAATATTAAGGGATCGTTTTGACAAAATCGAAAAGGCAAAAGAAATTATGATCGATAGTAAAAAATTATCCTTTGTATTTGTAACAAATGCGGAAAAGCTCACTATAGACGAAACAATTAAGGCTGTTAATGTTTTAGAAAAATATGAAATCGCGGTAAATGAAATTATCGTTAACAAGATTCTACCCGAAAATATGACTGATGAATTTTGGGTTGCAAAAAAGGAACAGGAACAAAAATACTTAGATGTTATCAAAGACAGTTTTAAGAATAAGAAAATCTTCTTGCTTCCACTGCTGCAAGAAGATATGAAATCTGACAGTATTGAAATAATGGCTGATAAAATCACAGAATTGAATTAGTATATAACTGAATGTACTTTAATTTAACTAATAATGCCGGATTACTTCGAATCGCTCCAATTCGAAATCTTCATTTTCATCGATTCCGGCTTTTTTTAGTGCAATATTCAGCTGGTCTTCTATTGTATTCACTCCTTCCAAGTTTGGCAATAATAACCCTGTTCTAAAGCCTTTTCTTACGATAACCCCGTATCTTTTAGGATCCAAATTATCTTTAGAATTAATTTTCTCCGCATCACCAAGTACATCAACAGAGTATACCAAATGAGCCAACTCATCCTCCTCTACCGGAAAAAATCTTGTATCCCTAAGCCCTGCCGAAACAGTATTTTGCATTATTTCTATTGCCACGTTTTTCGCGGTAGGTCTGATTGTACCGATACATCCTCTCAGTTCTCCACCCTTTTTCAAAGATACAAAAACCCCCGCTCTTTTTTCAAGCATATCCTGGGGCAAATCATCAGGAATTTCAGTTTTTTTGCCAAACCGAATTCTGTTTTCCAAAGTCATTCTTGCGAGCTTTACATAAGAATCTTCATTTTTGCGTATATTGTTTAATTCATCAGTTTCATTCTTTGTAAACCTATCCAAACAGCTTTCCGCCTCACCGCCACCGGTCCGGTAAATTTCCGCCACACCGTAACCTACGCCGAAGGGTCCTTCATAGGATAATATTTCACCCTTTATTTCACATTTGTCGAAGCATCCAAACAGAACCGCCGTTGACCTGTAAGCACATTCTCCTGCTGCCTCTATAAACTCTTTATCAATTGATAGAAAAGTGTTAACATCTCCTTTTTTCACTATATCCAAGTAGTATTTATCGTATTCTTTACCTCTTTCGTCATAGCCTGCCGGGGCATCAAAAGTCAGCCTATGTGATAAATCTCCGCTGGCAATGATTACAACATTTCTATCCGATGAATCCACGGATTTTTTTATTGCCATACCCAATTTATAATGATCAGCAATGGGAAGACCGCTGTATGTAATGTGAACCAATTTCACGTTTTTATTATTCTTTTCAATAAAATGCAATGGCACCAATGCACCGTGGTCCAATTCATAGCCGGTTCTATAGGTCTTAGCCATTTCCTTCGTAAAAGGAATACAATATACACCCTCTTTATCAGCTTCATCTATTATTTTATCAGCTAATCCCACGTCATTTTCAAACCTATATTTCAAGCCCGGTGCACCAAACCTCCCAAAGTTTCCCGCCAATATTTCTTCCATTGCAAGATTCATAGCATCACCGAACATGGAACCGTGGGGTGTAATTATTATAATTGTGTCGGGACTTTGTATTGCAATCCTTTCACTTACTTTTTGCAGTGCCTTTATGGTGTGTAATACTTTTTGCGATTCTTTACCGCCTATTTCCTCTATCATTATCGGTGGATGCGGAAGAATATAGGCTCCTACGATTTTTCCCATTAATAACACCTCCGTATTAAGACCATTCTATGTTATTTCAGTGCCTTTTCCAAGTTTTTAAGATTCTCATACATTAAAGAAATGTAATCCTGCCCCGCTTTTATCTCATCATCGCTAAGACCGTGAGCGGCATTCAATGTAAGAACATCTCCTTTGATTTCATCAGCGATAACTTTAGAAAACTTCGGATTCACAAACTTTTCCACAAACACATATTTTATTGCGTTTTCCTTGCATAGCCTAACTATTTCAGCTAATTTTGCGGGGCTGGGCTCTTGTTCCGGTGAAATGCCTCTTATTGGGACCTGAGTTATCCCGTATTCTTTAGCAAAGTATCCAAAAGCCTCATGGGATGTAACGATAATTTTAATTCTAAAATCCTTCGTGGCTTCTAATATATCTCTGTGTAGCCCATCAAGCTTTTTTGTCAATATTTCATAATTCGTTTCATAAAACTCTTTATTTTCTTTATCCGCCTCAACTAAAGCATGGAGAACATTTTTTGCCTGCACTTTTAGATTAACGGGGCTTACCCATGTATGAGGATCATAATCTTCGCTATGGTTGCTTTCTCCTTTGATTAATTCTATGCCTTTACTTGCTTCAACAACCTTTACATTGCTTTCTTGCAGGTTCTTTATAATCTTTTCTGCCCATCGCTCCATGCCTGCTCCGTTATATATGAATATATCACTTTTTTTCAATTCCGCCATGGTTTTCAGTGTTGGCTCCCAATCATGGGGCTCCACGCCGGATGGTATAAGTTGAATAATATTTGCCTTATCCTTGGCTATTTCGTCGGTAATATAATACATAGGATAAAAAGTAGTATATATCTTCAGTACCATATTTGGATTATGATCCGTCGAACCGGCATTACTGCATCCAGTACACACAAATAACAGTATAATAGCAATAAATATAATTAAAACTTTTCTTTTCATCCTGCCCTCCTAATTGCAAACTATTTGCATTTACATTGTATAGTATTACCTCCTTTTTGTAAATATTACTTAAAAACTATAAAAATAATTTGTGATTATAAATGAAGGCTGTAAAAAACAAAAAAGCCTTGAGTGCTGATATAAATCGGCACAAGGCTTTCGTTGAACTGTTTTTAATATTCTTTTTGTTTTTTATATTCGTTTTTATCTTTATACATCGTATGGCTTGTCCTACATTTGATCATATAAGCATCATAAGTTGTGTCTATAATATTCCACTTGCCGTTTATATATACCTCGTTCCATGCATGATAATTCCCCAGGTCCTTCTTATAACCTTTTACTAGCTTTGTGGGTATTCCCCTGCTTCTTAACATAGCAGCAAAAAGAACTGAATAGTCATAGCATATACCACTGCCGTCTTTAAAAACTTCATTAATATCAGGCAAATAATCCGGTTCTAATCTTGCTATCTTGTTATAATCATAATTTATATTTGTGGTAATGTAATCATATATGATCCGGACTATATCTTCATCATCTTCTGCATCCTCTGTTATTTCCCCGGCGAAAATGATTGCATCGTCATCCTCATACCATAAAATGGGCTGAGCGGATTTTAGATAAACGGCATTTTTCTCTTTTATATCCGCTTTAAAGCTTTTCTTGGTCATAACCTTATATTTATTATCTGAAATATTTTCAAGAACTGATACTGTATATCTACCTTGTCCAAATTGAAGAGGATAAAACTCCTCTTCGTTCTTCAAATCGTAAAAATATTGTGTGGAGTCCTTTTCTACCATAACTTTAATTTTTTTGTTTACACCGGTATAGGATACTCTGACAATACCTTCTTTTGCATTTTTTGTATCTATTGCAATATTCGAGGCTGCTTGTACACCTATGGCGCCCCACAACATAATGAATATTATAAGTAATGAAACAATCCTAATTTTCTTCAATGTAAAACGCTCCTTTCGGTAGCCTGGCTGCCATTTTACAGGCCCATTAGCTTTGCGCCCCTTAGTTTCCTAAGGTTTGCCGTTATCGCTTGAACGTTATCAGCTGAAGCGGGTATAAAAAAACTAATCTTTCGGTAGCTGGCTGCCTTTGCAGGCCCTATAGCTTTGCGTCCCCAGGTTTCCCAAGGTTTGCCGTTATCGCTTACTAGCTGATTTAGACTTCTTATTCAATTTTTTCCATCATATCACATAATTTTCTATATGTAAATAGCTTTTTTAAAATTATTACGAATTTTGGCAAAT
>CAYXAT010000089.1:0-7051 GCA_964462065.1 uncultured Clostridiaceae bacterium
GCAATGCTTGCATGATGAATAGAACGATAGGGTTTTGCGGGAAACTGTTTTACCTTCCGGTGCGAAAAGGAGTACCAAAGATTCAAACTTCTTTTTGCAACGAAAGAAGTTTTTTTATTGCCTGTTGTAAAGAACAAAACAAGCGTTTCCTGTAAGTATATTTTAAAGGGGTGATATGGAAAACAAAAACTCATTAAAATACAGTATGAATCGGACGGAAAACACCGCCGATAAAATAAAATTAGGAGGTACATATTATGAACTGTCTAGGTTTTAAGAAGGTCGCCTTTAAAAAAGGTTTAGCCTTTTTAATGGCATTGACTCTTATTTTTTCATCCTTGAGTTTTGTATATGCTGATGCGTGGGCCCCTAAAACTGTACAACCGGTTTTAGTTGTTACGGGGCAAGGTATCGGATTAGCCAATGAGAAATCTTATACAAAAGATGAGCTTACTGCAATCTCTCAAGCTGCAAACCTTTATTCCACTATCAATACCACTCCCACAAAGAGTATTTATATGGGTAAAGGCGTAAAGGTTAAAGACTTGTTTGAGAAATCCGGCTTCAAAGCGGATAAGTATAATCAATATAAAATTGGATTTCTGGCAATAGACGGCTATGCCGTAACATTTGATCCGGAACACAAAGGTGATTCAACTACATCCAAAAAACTTATAACACCCGCTTTCGGAGTGGAAAGATATTACTTCCCAAGACTTTCAGCCGGTGATGCGACGGGGAAAGTTGCAGTTGATACAATTATTGCATTGCAAAGAGCAGGAGACAGAGGCAAACCGGAAGTTGTTCCCCAATCGGGAGACTTGGAAGTCTTAGGAGATGACGAAGCACCTCTTCTCATGTTGGGTCAGCAACATGTTGAGGAAATGAGCAACCCTTTATTTAATAAAACCATACAAAAGATATTGGTTGGCGATGAGCTTCCCGCGGTTATAACCATAGGAGGTAAGGCGCTTACAAGAGCTGAAATCCTTTTGATGCCCAGAGTTAGCGGTAACTGGTCCTATGCCAAAAAGGTGGGGACAGAAACCGACTACTGTGTTGGGGTACCCCTTATAAAGTTATTAGAAGGATATGCCGATAATGATAAGGTTGAATTCGTCTCAGCAGACGGTTACCCGAATGATCCCGTAACAATAAAGGATATTAAGGATGCTACAGACCAATATGTATTGGTTTATGAAACGGGTACTAACGCCAATGATGTGAAAGCTGTTTTGGACACTGCAAAGGATAACCCTTCTATTGAAGGTTATTTCAGAGTATATAAACAAAACGGTTCTTTATTGAAGCTGATAAATGAAATAAAAGTAACTCCGTCAAGCGGAGTAGATTTTTCAAAAAGCCCTTTCAAGCATATAACCAACGGCGGCTTAGCCGGCAAAGACCCATACAATGTTGATGCCATTACCGGCGCAACACTGACTTTTGAAGGACCCGGTTTGGAAGCCAGTATACCCCTTTCTATAAGGGAAGCGGAAAACCAAAACGCAGGAGCCTATCGCGGCGATTATACCGATATAAGAGACGGTAAAGAAACTACTTTAAAATATGAAGGTATAAGATTAGATTACTTGCTTAGAAACATGACCTCCGGTGAAACAGGCATAAAGCTTATCGATACAGCCTATAAAGTTCTTATAAAGAACAGAGTCAGACAAACTGTTGCGGAATTTACTTTAGATGAAATAAAGCAAGCAGAAGCTGCCAAAAAACCCATCATAGTAGCTTACGGTACCGGAAGCGTTGACGGCTCCAATGCAAAACCTTTTGTATACGACGGAGAGCCGGGCAAAGATGCTTCATTAGGCAATGATGATGGATGTATAAAACTTGTTTATGATAAATCCGTATTTGCTACCGATCCAAATCCAAATTACAAAAAGTTCGGTAACATGGCATATGTCTATGTAGCAGAGAAAACTACACCCGGATATAAACATGACAAAGCGCCATACAATACACCCGAAAACTCGGAATATGTTATAACAATTACGGGAGATAAAATAGGCAGAGAAGTGAACTATACCGTAAAAGAAATCGAAGATATGGTTAAGTATGAAAACGGCAAGCCCGCTGCCAACGGCATGGGTTACAGAGCCGAATATAATTTATCCAATTCCAACTATTGGTATGTTAACGAATATGAAGGTGTCAGGCTTTGGGATCTGCTAAAGAAATCCGGAATCCCCGAATCTATGGCAAAAGGCGCAAACGCCAATACCTTAGTTGAATTTACTGCCACCGATGGATACAAGAATTTCGACAAATTTACTTTAGCACAGATATCAAATCCCAATTTGTTTAAATATTATGAGAAAAACCCGGCAGACTTAAATGACGGTAAATACATCAGTAAAGATGCGGAAGATTTGCGTTCGACGGGTTTCCCTGTTTTAGTGGCTTATGGAGTTAACGGCTATCCTTACGTAATTAAAAACACTCTTAACGGCTACAAAAGCGGATTAGGCAATGATAGCGGACCCTTAAGAATTATATCCGGTAAGACGGAATACTACCATGCAAACGGTACAAGCCAGGCAAAACTGTTAGATAAAATTATTGTAGGCAAAGAAGTAAACTACAGTACACATAGCGGAAATCCCGACAAAACTTATAAGGCACTTGCAAACAATAAAATTGCCGTCACAATAATAGGCATGGACGGCAGCACTCTTAAAAAACAGGATTTCACCATAGCAGATATAGAGAATATAATTTATGGTGCTGACGTGAAAAACACTGAAAAAGAAAAAGCAAAGATAAAAACCGCCTTCGGCGTAAAAAAAGGTGACACTGTTTACGATGATTTATACGAAGGCGTAAACTTGGAGTATTTCCTAAAAGAAAAGGTGGGGCTTCCCGGCAACAAAGGTACAATAGTATTTGTTAGCGAAGACTCTGAATTAAAAGCCTCATTGGATGATATATTTGGCGCCAAAGGAAAATCCATTCTTGCTTTTGCTAAAAATGGTGCACCAATGGTCGCCGATAAAAATGCAGCCGGATATGTGAACAATTATACAGACGGTACCGGTGAAAAAGTTAACGTTAAAAATGATGGCGGCCCGCTTATGGCATTATTGCCTAATGCAAAATCTTTAGGCAATATAACTTCAATAACAATTAACCTTCAACCGGATAAGTATGCTCACATAGATTCTCCGTTTAAAGAATTGGCAGGCAATAAAATTACTATAGAAGGTCCCGGAACAAAACTAAACGCACCCAAGACCTTCACGGTTTCAGATATAGAAGGAAAGCAAAACTTTGTATTCACAGCCGATTATAATATAAAGAAAACTTCCGGTGATCAGCAGATTAGATACAGAGGTTTAGGCTTATACGACTTCTTGAGATCAGAGGATGTAGGACTTCAATCCAATGCCAGTGAGGTTGTTTTAACCGCATCCGACGGCAAGGCACTTACATTCCCTTTATCAGAGGTTATGAATGCAGATTTAAAAATGATGTTGGCTTATGGTTCAAGCAGTGTGAAAAATGCTAATATCGATGATGGTAAACCGTTAGTAGAAGGAAAAGACTCTCCCGGGTTTGATTCAACTTATGGTAACTCCGGCGGCCCCCTGTATTTCGTGATAGGACAAAAAACCGCCGATGATATGAACTCACAAAGCACATTAAAAAATATCGTTAAAATAGTGGTAAATGCATCTGCAAAAACTAGCTGGAAACATGATATGAGCCCGACATATAGTCAATATCTTGATAACAATTACCTTGAAATAGAAGGTACAGCTCTTGCTAAGCCCGTTAAATTCACTCTTCGTGAATTAGAGGCAATGGATGATATAATCCTAAGAGACAATTATTCTTATGTCGGAGAACATCAGCACGAGGGATTGGATGTTTGGAAACTGGTATCCGAAAAATCCGGTTTAAAAATTGGCGTCGAGCTCACCTCTTTCAAGGTTGTGGCTTCAGACGGTTTTTCCAGGGACCTGCTTTCCGTATTCGGCAAAGATGCTTTGGAAAAAGGCATAGCCGACGGGCCGGAGAGAAAGATTATTATGCTTTCTTACGCAGGTGATGGAATTCCATTGGTAGCGGATACCAACAGCGACGGTTATACCAGCGGCAATGAAGGTGGCCCCATAAGACTTATAACACATCAAAACCAGGGAGCCTGCTTAAAGAATGTTGTAAAGTTTGTGGTAGATGGAACCGGCGGAACAATTCCTGTGGATACCTCCGCTCCTTTTGGAGATATAATAGACCATTGGGCTATGGATCATATATTATACCTATACGAAAAAGGTGTAACCAACGGAACCGGCCCCAATACGTATAGCCCCAACAACACCCTTACAAGAGCAGAGTTTGTAAAATTCATCATAAGTACTGACAAAAACATTGATGTTAAAAGCGCAAAAGGAACATTTAAAGATGTTGTGAAAGATCAATGGTATACCGATTATGTCAATTGGGCCGGGGAAAAGGGCATTGATGCAGGCAGCAAAGACGGCAATTTCCGACCGGCAGACATAATCACAAGGGAAGAAATGGCAGCAATGCTTTTAGGCTTCGCGGATGCTATGGAGATCAAATTACCAAAGGCCGTTGAAATAAAAGAATTTACCGATGCAGCAAAGATCAGTGATTGGGCGGCAAAGGCTATAAAGATAGTGCAGATGGCCGGAATAATTGACGGAAAACCCGACGGCAGTTTCGATCCTGCAGGCGGGGCAACTCGAGCGGAAGCCGCGAAGATAATTAAGGTATTGATGGAAGTAAAGTAAAACAAACTACAGGGGCGGGGCATCGTCCGCCCCTATACACCCTTTCTAATATGGGGGAGGTAAAAATGATAAGAATGAAAAGATTACTATTAATATTTCTATGCATAATTTTGGCTATAAGCCTGCTGACAGCCTGCCAACCAAAACCTGCAACCACTGAGCCTGAATCCGGTGTTGAAATACAAAAACCGGAAGAAGCCTCGCCGGCAGAAGAAGGGGAAAAGCCGCAAGAACAAGAGCCTGCGGAGGAAACGAAAAAAGTGGAAGAAGAAACCCCTCCCACTACCAGCGTAACCTCTCCGGCGGAGCCGGACAAAATTGAGACAAAGGTGCCGGATATTCCGAAGCCGGCTGATGAATCTTCGCTTCAAATTGAAGGTTCAGGGGTTGAAAACACAGTTATACTATCCTTAGATGATTTAAAAGCTATGAAAGACTCTTTTTTTGAAGATGATTTCTATTCTTTAAACAGCTATGGTACCAGAGAGCACTTCCACTTTAAAGGTATAAAAGTAAAAGCTCTCTTAGATAAAGCGGTTTTAAAATCCGATGCGAAAAACATTAAATTTGTGGCAACCGACGGATATGCCCAGGAACTCACAGTAGAGTTAGCATTAAAAGAGGATTATATAGACCAGGACAACCCGAGAAAGATGTTTCCCGTTATAATCGCATGGCATGAAAACGGTAAAGATTTTGACGTGAAAAAGGGAGCACCCTTCCGCTTAGTTGTTGGTCAAAAAGAAGTTGATGATATGAACAAACCCCAATGGGTTAGTAATATAGCTAAAATTATAGTTGATTAGAGGTATATTTATGAAACGAAACAAAATTTATATAGTCTTGCTCCTAATCGTTGTCGTGGTTGTTTCAGGCGCTTTATGGTATATGAATGATACGAGAAAAGAAACGGCTATGATAAAAGAGATTTTTCCACAAGGGGGTAAAATCAAAGTTATAGACGGAGCCTTGGATAACCCGATAATTAAAGAAAGTTTTCCTGCAGTGGAAAAGGCCTTCAGCATAGATAATAAGCCTTCCGCTTTTATTGTTTCCTCTACGGGATACGAAGGCATAATAAAAATGCTGGTAGTAATAGACAGTGAAGAAGAAAAAATTGCCGGCATAAAGGTGCTTGTTCAAGGAGATACGCCACTTTATGCGGGACCTATAGAAGAACCCTGGTTTGCTGATAGATTTAAGGGCAAAGGGCTAACTGAATACTTTGAAAGAGTAGTCTTGGACCCGCAAAAATCAACAGATATAGTGCAGGTGACCGGAGCAAGCCTTACAAGCCAAGTGGCTATAAATAATGTGAATTCAGCTATGGGAGCTTGGAATTATCTTGTTGCCAATGTAAAAAAAGAGCCGATAGATAATTTCATATCACAGGAAATGTGGCAAAAAGATGAAAATAGTTTTCAAATTGCTTGGCCGGAGGATAAATCCATAAGAATTAACGTTGATGACCTAAAAAACTATACGCAGGTTGAAACAGAAACTATCTTGGCAAAGACAAATGGAGTGAGAGAAGACATCATAGCAACGGGAGTTCTACTAAAAGATATTCTAAATAATAACAAGATAAATATCAATGATTATGAGGCTTTGGGAATCACCGGCAGAGATAACTATTACTCAATGATAAGCAAGGATATAATAGAAAACAGGGATATTATATTGTCTGATTTTGTAAACGGTGAGGAGATACCCAGAGAGGAAAAACCTGTAAGGGTTGTGATACCTGATGAAATGGGACCTTACTGGGTAAAGAATGTTACAAAGATTGAACTATACACCCATGTTTCACCCAAAAACATTCAAAATGTTTATATATTCAAGCCTTTCGTGCAAAATATTAAGCCTTACTATTATGAATATTATGGCAGCCAGGATGAATCATACCTTGTAGGTGCAATTTTGAATAAATTTGGTGAAGTGGATAAAAACGGTTTCTTCACTATGGTTGCCTCTGATGGTCTTATTAAAAATGAAACTATCAGTATGGTGCGTGACAGATACTATATCAAAACTGCCGGAGAAAATGCACCCATGAACATAAGTCCCGGTTTTAAATTAGGATATAATGTTAAAGAAATGACTTCCTTCTCAACCACTATTGATGCGGGAATATTTCCGGAAATAATGTTAAAGGTGATTGATAATACTGAATTGCCCCAAGGAATTGGTATCAGCCTCAAGGAAACCCTGGAGGAAGCTCTGATGGAGGTTGAAGGAGTTAATAGTCTGATAATCACAGACATAAACAATAA